>CADCUW010000056.1 GCA_902805985.1 uncultured Rubrobacteraceae bacterium | reverse complement strand
GGACGACCGCGTCCAGCTCCTCCTGCGGCTGCACATCTCGCACGTCCTGCAGGTCTGCTCGCCCCACACGGCCGACCTCGACGCCGGCCTGCCCGCGCGCGGCCTGAACGGCGAGGCCTACCGCGGGCACATCTTCTGGGACGAGCTCTACATCTACCCGTTCCTCAACTTCAGGCTGCCGGAGGTCACGCGCGGGTTCTTGCTGTACCGTTACCGCCGCATGGACGAAGCACGGTCGGCGGCGAAGGAGGCGGGTTTTCGGGGCGCGATGTTCCCCTGGCAGAGCGGCTCCGACGGCCAGGAGGAGACCCAGGTCGTACATCTCAACCCCAACTCGGGGAAATGGGAGCCCGACCTCAGCCACAACCAGCGCCACGTCAACGCGGCGATCTTCTACAACGTCTGGAACTATTACGAGGCGACCGGAGACTACGCGTTTCTCAGGGACTACGGCGCGGAGATGCTGCTGGAGATAGCGCGCTTCTGGTCCTCCATCGCCCACTACAATCCCGAACGGGACCGCTACGAGATCCACGGCGTCATGGGCCCCGACGAGTTCCACGAGAAGTTGCCAGGCTCCGACGAGGAGGGCCTGAGGAACAACGCCTACACCAACGTCATGGTCGCCTGGCTCTCGGAGGTCGCGGGGGAGGTTCTGAACCTGCTCTCCGAACGCCGCCGCGAGTCGCTGCGGGAGAAGATCGGCCTCACCGGCGAGGAGGTCGAGAAGTGGGGCGAGATGTCCCGCAAGATGTTCGTCCCTTTCCACGGCGACGGCATCATCAGCCAGTTCGAGGGCTACGAGGACCTCGAAGACCTCGACTGGGACCACTACCGCGAGGAGTACGGCAACATCCAGCGCCTCGACCGCATCCTGCGCGCCGAGGGCGAGGACCCGGACCGCTACAAGCTCGCCAAGCAAGCCGACGCCGTGCTCCTGTTCTTCCTTTTCCCCGAGGGGAACATAGAAGGTCTCCTCGAGCGGCTAGACTACGACTACGAGCCGGACACGATCCGAAAGAACATCGACTACTACGACCACCGCACCTCCCACGGCTCTACCTTGAGCTACGTCGCGCACGCCGGCATCCTGGCCGGCCTGGACCCGGAGAGTTCGTGGGAGCGCTACATGGTGGCGCTCGAGAGCGACATCGGGGACGTGCAGGGGGGCACCACCCAGGAGGGCATCCACATGGGGGTGATGGCGGGGACGCTGGACCTGATCCAGCGCGTCTACGCCGGCAGCAAGGTCCACGGCGACACCCTGTACTTCAACCCTAAGCCCGTGAAGCAGTTGGAGGGGCTCTCCTTCCCGATGCGCTTCCGCGGTATCCGGCTGGAGACGTCGCTTCAGGAGGGGACGATCACGGTCTCCGCGCAGGCCGACGGCCTACGCCGGCCCGTGAAAATCGGCGTAGGCGACGACGTCCGGGAGCTCAAGCCCGGCGGGAGCGAGACCTTCGAGATCTGACGCCAGAGGGGGGCGGGGCGACGCTTCTCGCCTCTCCCTCTAACACTAACCTCGGCGCACCACAAAAGATGTGGGGAAACCGCCGTGGCGAAGGGCGCAAAGAGAAGGACGGGAAGCCGAGCGGGGACGCGCAGGCGGGGAAGTGCAGGCGGGGACGCGCAGGCGGGGAACGAAAGACTACCCGAGGAGCGAGACGTGAAGACGCGTCAGGAGAGATTGCGCGCCGCCGCCTGCGCGGCGGTGGATGCCCGGGTCGAACCCGGGATGGTCGTCGGGCTCGGGACGGGCTCTACGGCCTCGTGGGCGGTGCGGAGGATCGG
>CADCUW010000055.1 GCA_902805985.1 uncultured Rubrobacteraceae bacterium | reverse complement strand
CCGACCCTTGACAACGTATTTGCGATGATGCCGCATCGCGTAGAGCGAAGGCCTAAGAGCTTGCGCCAATAGGTCACGGTCGGCGCAAAGGCCGGCCTTCCCATCGGTAGCGTATCCAGCCTTCCCGGATGAGCCGGGCCACGATGATGACCGCGTTGGAAAGGGCGATCCAAAAGTCCACCACCTGCCCTCGCCTCTCGGTGCACCACACGAGCTTCTTGTGGGCGTTTTGCCAGGAGTTGGTGCGTTCGACGACCCAACGTTTCGTGGCGCCCAGAGGAGCGGATCGGCCTCTCTCCGAGATCACGCCCGCCAGCCCACGCTCCTCCAGGAGCCGGCGGGTGGGGCTCGAGTCGTAGCCGCGGTCTAGGTGGACGCTCACCGGCTCGGGTAGCCCACCCAGCGTTCGCAGGGCGTTCAGGGTTGGCGCCAAGAGCGGCGAGTCGTGGCGGTTTGCCCCCGCGGTCACCACGCCTAGGGGGATTCCCTCCCCGTCGACCGCCATCGAGCGTTTTATGCCCCGCTTACCCCGGTCCACCGGGCTCCTTCCGGCCTTCTCGCCCCCGCAGGGAGCCTTCGTGATGCAGCAGTCCACAGCCACGTCGGCCAGATCCAGACCGATGGCGCGGTCGTAGGCTTCGCGCGCCATCTCCTCCAACTCGTCCATCACCCCGGCCTCTATCCACTCGTCGCGCCTGCGGCGCAGGGTGGTGGCCGAGCACTCCTCGTCGGCGATCCGCCAGTAGGCGCAGCCGAAGACCAAGACCTCAACCAGCTTCTCGAAGACTACGCAGTCGGGGACGCGGGGGCGGTGACAGCCTAAAGGATGGTGAACGTCGCGTTGGGGCAACAGGGCGCAAAACTGCTCCCAGAGGGGCTCGGTGATGTATCTTTGCAGCGCGGGCATGGGGATGCTCCTTCGCATCGGAGAGCTTCGAGAACTCCCCGAATGATGAAGCACTCCATGCCCGTTTGCCTTCTGATGTTCTCCCTATTGGCGCAAGCTCTAAGTAACTATCTCAAAACTCCGTGATCGGCTACCATCTTCGGTGCAACCCTTGTCGAAGGAGGCGCCGATGAGCGAGAACGTGACCCAAGAGAAGCCGCTTCCCACCATCTGGCGGGTGCCCAACGAGTTGTGGGAGATCATCGAGCCGATCCTCGCCGAACACGACCCGCCGAAGAGCACCGGCCGACCCCGCGTGGATCAGCGAGCCGCCTTGGACGCGGTCATCTTCAGGATGAGAAGCGGCTGCCAGTAGTGGAACCGACTGCCCAACGAGTTCCCCGACGACTCTTCGGTGCATCGCACCTTCCAGAGGTGGGCCGAGCTCGGCGTGTTGGATCTCGTCTGGGAGAGGCTCCTCGAGGAGTGCGCGGAGCTCGGCGGGGTGGGCTTTGAGTGGCAGGCGGCCGACGGGGCCATGGGCAAGGCGCGTTTTGGGGGGACCTCGTAGGCCCAAACCCCACCGACAGGGACAAAAACGGGGTAAAGCGCTCCCTCCTGGTCGAGGCCGACGGGGGACCGCTGGCGGTGGTGGTGGCCGGAGCGAACGTGCCCGACTTCAAGCTTCTCCAAGCCACCCTCGATGCCATCGTCGTCTAGCGTCGGGAACCCACTGAACAGGCGCCCGATGAGCATCTGTGCCTGGACAAAGGCTACGACAAAGACGCGGCCAGGGAGGTCGCGCAAGAACGCAACTACGTCTCCCACATCCGACGCATCGGTGAGGAGAAACTCGATGTCGCGGGCGAGAAACGCTATCCGGCGAGGCGGTGGGTGGTGGAGCGCACGTTGGGCTGGCTGTCGAAGTGCCGGGCTATCCTGGTGCGCTACGAGAAGAAGGCCGCCAACTACCTGGGGTTGGTCAAGGTGGCCTGTATCTTGTTGTGGTATCGGCGTCGGCACCGTCTATCCCTTTTGAGATAGTTACTAAGTGGCGCGGCCAACGGCGGCATCGCGTCGAACGGCATCTTCGAGGCCAGCGACGTCGCCGGTTCGCTCGACTACGCGCGCGAGCGCGAGGAGACGCGGAGCATGAAGGTCGGGCTCTTCAGCCGGTGCCTGGGCGCCAGCTCCACCTTCTCCGCCATGACGCGTTTCCCCGAGGCGTTCGACGGCGTGCGCTGCCTGGTAGCGCCGCAGCCGGTTACCATGAAGACCATCATGGGCCGGCGACTAACCCTCATTGGGATACCGGCCGAACGCCTCGACGACCTCGAAGAGCGCCTCGTGGCGCGCACGGGCATCGGGTTCGCGCCGAGGGCCCCGCGAGAGTGGGCCAGGAACGTCCGGGTTCCGACCTTTCTCTACGGGGTGCGCGACGACGTGCTCACGGAGCCCGCCGACGTGCAGGCGATGTTCGACAACATCCCCACCCAAGACAAAAAGCTCCGGTGGATAGAGGACACCACGCGCCGCTGGGACGGCTACCTGGAGTTCCAGCGCCGCCCCGGGCCGATGCTGGAGTGGTTCGAGCGGCACATGGCCTGATCTCCGGAGCGACCCACCACCGGCGCCCTCTGTGCCGCAGATCATTCAACCAAGACCGATAGAGAGAGGCTCAGGTGATAGAAGGCAAAGATCCATCGTAGAGGGGCAACCCCCCGGATAGGGGTAACCCTCCCGACAGGAGGATAACCCGCAAGCAGTTCATCGCGGGGGCGGCCCTCGCGGGCACCGGCCTCGTCGTCTGGTCCGGGCTTGGGACGAAGACGGGCCGAAGCGCGCTGGAGCAGGCGGGGCTCGCGTCCAGCGACATGATCGCGATGACGCTGCGGGTCAACGGCGGGGAGTACCCGCTCGTCGTCGAGCCGCGCGGGCGCTCGGATATATCTTGCTCGCCATGGGTCGGACCTTAGGCGATCTACCGCCACCAGCCATCGTCGCGGAGAAGGCCAGCCCATTGCCGTGTGTACGGTGGCCATAGCATCGTGTAGTGGTTGGCGCCGGCCAGGACCATCTCGGAGCGGAGATCCAGCGCTCCGGCCATGACGTCCCTGGTCGCGTCGGGGATGAGCGGGCGGCTGCCGGGGAAGAAGCCCTCGCCAGCCCGGATGAGCGCCACGGGGCACCCTACGGCGCGCATCTCGTCTGCGGTCGGGCTGGTCCTGGTGACGTCGGGCGAGTCTTGTTTGGCGGCGTCGGGGGAGCATTTCGGGTTGTAGCCGCCATCCACTTCTTGCAGATCGTAGCGGTAGTAGTCGGCGAGGTCCGGGGGGAGGTCCGCCATCGTGAGGTTCTGGTCGGGGAACCAGAAGCCGAGGTAGGCGTCCGGGGTCTCGAAGACCATGTCGAGGCGGGAGAAGGCGCGGGCGAGGCCCTCGCGGATGGCTTCGGCCTCGCGCTCCTGTTCTTCGGTCATGTCTTCTTGCGGGGGGGCCTCTAATCGGGGCCAGCCGCCGTCTAGGAGGATGAGGGCGCGGACGCGGTCTGGGTAGGCAAGGGCGGTCTTGAGGGCGACGAAGGCGCCCATGGAGTGGCCGGCTACGGTGGCTTCTTCCAGGCCGAGGTGGTCGAGGACCCGGATCACATCCGCAGCGTGGGCTTCGAGGCCGTAGCCGGAGTCGGGTTTGTCCGAGTCGCCGCGCCCGCGGAGGTCTACGCCGACGAGGCCCCGGACGGCTCCCACGTGCCTGGCGGCCGGGGTGAAGGCGCGGTGCTGGGCGGTTATGCCGTGCAGGCAGACGACGGGGTCCGGTCCAACGCCGGCGCGGCTTATGGAGATCTCCACCTCACCGGGTACACGCTCGCTCTTCCAGGGGCTCTGCTCCATGACCGCGGATTATACAGGCGCCCGGGCGGGGCCGGATGGTACATTACCAGCATGGAGAATGGGCGGATGGAGTTTTACGAGAACGTGCTTGAGGTCGCCGGGAACACGCCGCTCGTGCGGATGGGGCGCGTGGAGGAGGGGGAGGGAATCAGGGCCACCCTCCTCGCCAAGGTCGAGTTCATGAACCCCGGCGGCTCGGTGAAGGACAGGCCCGCGCTGAAGATGCTCGAGGTCGCAGAGGAGCGGGGCCTCCTCAAACCCGGCGGCACGGTCGTCGAGCCGACGAGCGGGAATACGGGGGCGGGCCTCGCGCTCGCGGCGGCGGTCAAGGGCTACAGGTGCATCTGCGTGATGCCCGAGAAGGCGAGCCGGGAGAAGCAGGACCTCCTGAAGGCGATGGGCGCCGAGGTGGTCGTGACGCCATCGGCCCCGCCCGAGGACCCGGAGAGCTACTACAAGGTCGCCGAGAGGCTGGCCGGGGAGATCCCGGGCGGCTACAAGCCAGGCCAGTATGAGAACCCCGCAAACCCGCTGGCCCACTACGAGACGACGGGCCCCGAGCTCTGGCGCCAGACCGCGGGCCGCATCACCCACTTCGTCGCCGGCATGGGCACCTGCGGCACCATCACCGGCACCGCGAGGTATCTCAAGGAGCAGAACCCGGGCGTGAAGGTGGTTGGCATCGACCCTGAGGGCTCCATCTTCTCCGACCCGGACAACGTCCACTCCTACGCCGTCGAGGGCGTGGGCGAAGACTTCTACCCCGGCAACCACGACGACTCGGTGGTGGACGAGGTCATACAGGTGGACGACCGCGAGTCGTTCCTGATGACCCGGCGCCTGATGGCCGAGGAGGGCCTCTTCGTCGGCGGCTCCTGCGGGATGGCCGCCGTCGGCGCGGTCAGGGCGGCGAAGGACCTGCCCGAAGACGCCGTCGTCGTCGTGCTCCTGCCGGACACCGGCCGAAACTACGTCTCCAAGGTCTTTAGCGACGAGTGGGTGCTCGCGAACTCGAGCGCCACGCAGGAGGACCTCGAAAAACCGTACCGCGTCTTCGGGGAGGAATAGATTGAAGTTCGCCACCAGGGCCATCCACACGGGTCAGGACCCGGACCCGGCCACCGGGGCGACGATCGTCCCGATCTACCAGACCTCCACCTACACGCAAGAGGCCCCAGGCAAGCACAAGGGCTACGAGTACAGCCGCACCGGCAACCCTACCCGTACGGCCCTCGAAGAGTGCGTCGCCGCCCTCGAAGGCGCCGGGCACGGCCTCGCCTTCGCCTCCGGCCTCGCGGCCACGACCGCCGTGATGAGCCTCCTTGGCCCCGGCGACCACATCGTCGCCGGCGACGACCTCTACGGCGGCTCCTACCGCCTCTTCGACAAGGTGCTGCAGAAGTCAAACGGCCTCGACTTCACCTTCGTCGATACTACGGACCCGGAGTCGGTCGAGGCGGCGCTGCGGCCAGAGACGAAGATGCTCTGGATCGAGACGCCCACCAACCCCATGCTCACCCTCTCTGACATAGCCCTGCTCTCGGAGATGGCCCACGGGCGCGGCGCGACCGTCGCCGTGGACAACACCTTCGCCTCCCCCTACTTCCAGCAGCCGCTCGCTCTAGGCGCGGACATCGTGGTCCACTCGACGACCAAGTACATGGGCGGCCACTCCGACGTCGTCGGCGGGGCGGCGGTGACCTCGAATCCCGAGCTGCACGAGAGGATGGCCTTCTACCAGAACGCCGCCGGCGGCGTGCCGGGGCCGTTTGACTCCTGGATCGTGCTCAGGGGCCTCAAGACCCTCGCCGTGCGCATGCGCCAGCATGAAGAGAACGCCCTCGCGGTAGCGAGGTTCCTGCAGGACCACCCGCAGGTCGCCACGGTCAACTACCCAGGCCTCCCGAACCACCCGCAGCATGAGCTCGCCAAAAAACAGATGTCCGGCTTCTCCGGGATGGTCTCCTTTACCCTCAAGGGCGGGGCCGAGGCGGCCTACGCGGCGGTCCAGAAGACGCAAGTTTTCCACTTCGCCGAGTCTCTGGGCGGGGTCGAGTCGCTCATCACGCACCCGGCCACGATGACCCACGCCGCCATCCCAAAGGAGCAACGCGAGTCTCGGGGCGTTACCGACGGCCTGCTCCGCCTCTCCGTCGGCATCGAGGACGCCGAAGACCTCGTGGCCGACCTGGACCGGGCCATAAGCTAGGCGCCTCTCGCTCCTAGCCCCCGGCTACCAGCTCATCCTCTGCCGGGGCGGTCGGATGGGGTCTCGTCTTGCGGCGTTTTGTCGTCCTTGCCAGGGCGGGGATGAGTATGCCGGGGCGCAGGAGGGCTACCGGCGGTTCGATCAGGTTCTTTACCCCTAGCAGGGTCCTGGCGACGTCTTGGCGCGCGACGGCAAGCTCCATGACCTCTTCGGAGATCCGGTAGAGGATGCGACGCGCGAGGCCGAGATCCTCCAAGCCCCCGGCCGCCCACTGGGCGTCGCTGTTGGTGGTGGCCGTCCAGCAGGGGGCGACGGCCTCTCTCTGGCGGCGCTGGAAGCGCCGGGAGAGGTTCGAAGCCGGGCCTCCATCCAGGCACCCGCGGAGGGCCATCGCGGAGATGGCGGCGGCGGTCATGCCCTGGCCGTAGGATGGGTTCAGGACGCATGCCGCGTCGCCGGCGACGAGGAAGTTCCCGGGCAGGCGCGTCCTCTCGTAGTGGCGCAGGCGGTTGGCGGTGCGGCGGTAGCCGTAGACGGGCGAGGCGGGCTCGGCGTCCCTTATGGCGTCGTGGATGTCGGGGCTGTGGAGGCTCGCGGCGAACGAGACGAACGCCTCCGGGTCCGTCGGCGGGTAGTCGCCGCCGGTCCCGATCAGGACGGCCGTCCAGAGATCCCCCTCGACCCGCCGCAGCGTGCCGCCCCGCGTGGTCTCGGGCCAGCCGGGCAGGACGGCGACGCCCGTCCAGTCCCCCGAGAAGTCCCCCGGTACCCTGTACCAGCGGGTCGCGTACCCGAGGCGGGCGTCCACGACCGTCTCCCCGGGAGCTTTGTGGCCGATCTCCTCCAGCCACCGCGGCGCCCGGGAGCCGGCGCCGCTTGCGTCGACCACCAGATCTGCTGACAATTCTTCGGGAGTGCCATCAACCCGCGAGCGCGTCTTGACGCCGGAGATTTCCTTCGGTCCGGGCAGGAGGCCGACGACCTCGCGGCCCGGCAGGAAGTTTATGTTAGGAGCCTCTTCGAGGCGGGCGCGGATGCGGCGCTCGACGAGCGCCCGGCTCGCCGAGCGCATAGTGATGCCGGACCGGAAGCGCGGCAGGCGGCCCGCGGCGAGCACCGTTACGGCGTCGGAGGCTTGGTCGAGGAGCGGGCAACCGGCGGCGGCGAGCTCCTCGTCGAGACCGGGGAAGAGGTCCTCGAGGATCTCTGATCCCCGCGCCGCGAGGCTGTGCAGGTGGCGGGCCTGGGGCACGCCCTTGCGGGCGACGGCCTCCTCCGGCAACGCGTCCCGCTCGACGATCGTCACCCGGTCGAAGCGCTCCGAGAGCACCCGCGCCGAGAGCAATCCCGAGACGCCGGCGCCCACGACCACGGCGTGGCCGCGCGGTTTCGGGGTTCTCTCTCTGGCGAACACGAGCACGATTCTAAGCGCCCGTCCGCCGAAAGGTAGCGAAGCCCCTCACCCTCTGGGCTTGATCTGGCACGTGCCGGGCTGTATTTTTGTCCCTTCGCCGGTTGTTGGTGTGAATCACGAAAGGGCGAGACCCTGCGGAAAGAGAACGCTAGAGACTTCGCGGAGGACTTCAGGCGGCGCGCGCTCTTCGGGCTCTCGATGCTGAGGCACCCGCGGACGGTGGGCGCGGTCTGGCCGACCTCGCGACGGGCCGTGGATGACCTGCTGGACATGGGCGACCTCGGCGGGGCCGGCGTGGTGGTCGAGTTCGGCGCCGGCACGGGCGTCTACACGGCGGGCATCTTGAGACGGCTCTCCCCCGGCGCCCGCTTTCTCTCCTACGAGGTAGACGGCTCCTTGGCCGCGGCCGTCGCCCGCCGGCTCCCGGACAGGCGCCTTGAGGTGGTCAACGCCTCGGCCGAGAAGGTCGGGGGGCACCTCGAAGCGCTCGGCAGGCGTGCCGACGTCGTCGTCTCCAGCCTCCCCTTCTCGACCCTGCCCGCGCCCGGCCGGCGCGACCTCCTCGACGCGGCCCGCGAGGCCCTCGTCCCCGGCGGCCATTTCCTCGTGCTCCAGTACTCCAGGACGGTACTGCCGGAGCTGGAGCGCCGGTTCCCGAAGATCCGGCAGCGGTTCTCGCCCCTGAACGTCCCGCCGGCCTTCCTCTTCGCCTGCGAGGCGCCGTGAGCGGGGGCTCGTGACCCGGCGCGGCTGG
>CADCUW010000054.1 GCA_902805985.1 uncultured Rubrobacteraceae bacterium | reverse complement strand
CAGGTCTTCAAGGAGGGCACGGAGCCCGTGCGCCCCTCGGACGAAGGCGACGAGGTCGACCCGCGGTGGCGGGGCCTCGACGATATCTCCGTCTCCGGGTTCTAGGCAACGGGGGTCCAAAGATGTGGTTGGAGATAGCAAAGTAGGTTATATTCTCGACCGGCCCGCGACGACCCGTCGCGCGAGCCGGTTTCGGATCTGAGCACAGAGACGCCCCGGCGGCGGAGCGATGTTCCAAGAGCGAGCGGAGGTAGCATCATGGCGGTACCGAAGAAGAAGACGTCCAAGGCCCGCAGGAACCTCAGGCGCGCCCACCACGCGCTGGCGGGCCCCGGCATTCAGGCCTGTCCCAACTGCGGAGAGCCCCACCTCTCGCACCGGGTCTGCGCGAACTGCGGCTACTACAAGGGCCGCACGGCGGTCGCCGTAGAGGCCGCGGAGTAACCGAAGCCCTCCGGACGGAGCGTTGCGCCTCGCCGTAGACGCCCTCGGCGGCGATAACGCCCCGGGGGAGATCGTCGCCGGCGTCCTCGCCGCCGCACGCAGGCTTCCGGAGGATGAGATCTTCCTCGTGGGACCGCAGGCGGAGATCGGCCCACATCTCGGTGCCGACGCGCCCTCCAACGTCTCCGTCCGGCCGTCGGGCGGTCCGATAGGGATGGAGGAAGAGCCGGCGGCGGCGCTGAGATCCCGGCCCGACGCCGGGGTCTCTGTCGCCGCGAAGATGGTCCGCGCGGGCGAGGCCGACGCTTTTTTCTCGGCGGGCAACACGGGGGCGACGGTCGCGGCGGCGCTGATGCGGATCGGCCGGATGGACGGTGTCCGCCGGCCCGCTATTGCGACCGTCCTGCCGCTCAGCAGCCCGGTGCTTCTACTCGACGCCGGGGCGACGACGATGTGCCGTCCGCAGGACCTCCTCAATTTCGCTATTCTTGGCGGCGTGTTCGCGGAGAGATACTTCGGGCTTGAGGAGCGTGCGAGGGTCGGCCTCGTCAACGTCGGCGAGGAGCCGGGCAAGGGGACGGACCTCGTTAAGGAGGCCCACGGGCTCATCTCCGGCTCCGGCGCGCGTTTCGTGGGCAACGTCGAGGGCAGGGACGTGGCTACCGGCGTGGCCGACGTGCTGGTCACCGACGGCTTCACGGGCAACGTCATGCTCAAGACCGCCGAGGGTGTGGCGCGGGAGGTGCTTGGCATGGTCCGTTCGGCCGTCACCGGGGATCTCGTAGGAAAGCTCGCGGGCGCGGCGCTGAGGTCCCGGCTCGTCGGCATCCGCGACCAGGTAGACCCGGAGAACTACGGGGGCTCGTTCCTCCTCGGCGTGCGGGGACCCGCCGTGATCGGGCACGGGAACTCGCGCGCCCGTGGCGTCGAGAACGCCCTCGTCGGCATCTCCCGTTCAGGTGACGGCCTCGTCGAGGCGCTCGCAGAGGCGCTCGACGCCGCGGGCGCCTCGGGGGAGGCCGTATGAACGGCGGGCCTGTGGGCAGGATCTTGGGCGTAGGGCGCGCGCTCGGGAGCCGGGTCGTGACCAACGAGGACCTCGAAGTCGTACTCGACACGACCGACGAGTGGATCTCGACCCGCACCGGCATCCACGAGCGTCGCTTCGTCGGCGAGGACGAGAGCTGCGCGACCCTCGCGATCCAGGCCGCCCGAAACGCCGTGGAGCACGCCTCCATCGACGGTGGCTCCATCGACCTCGTCGTCTGCGGTACGTCGACGGCACCGGAGTCTATGCCTTCCGTGGCTTGCCTGGTGGGGGAGAGCGTCGGGGCCGTGGGCGTCGGAGCGATGGACCTCGCGGCGGCGTGCTCGGGCTTCTCCTATGCGGCCTCCGTCGCAACCGCCATGGTCCAATCCGGCCAGGCGAGCCGCGTCCTCCTCATCGGCGCCGACGCGATGAGCACGATCGTCGACCAGTCCGACCGCTCCACGGCCGTCCTCTTCGGCGACGGCGCTGGCGCCGTCATCCTCGACGCTGGCGACGGCGAGTCGGGCTTTGTGGACCACATACTCGGCGCCGACGGCAAGGGCGCCCCCCTCGGCCGCGCCGGCCAGCCGGGCGACCCGAACAAGCTCTACCAGAACGGCCGCGAGGTCTTCAAGTTCGCCGTCCGCATCCTCCCCGAGATGTTCGAGAAGCTCCTCTCCCGCAACGGCCTCACTCCCGACGACGTCCAGTTCGTCATCCCACACCAGGCAAATGCACGCATAATACGATCGGCGGCGAAGAAGATGGACATCCCGGAGGAGCGGATCGTGATCAACCTGGACAAGTTCGGGAACACGTCGGCGGCGAGCATCCCGCTCTCCTTCCCGGACATCTACGACAGGATGGAGCGCGGAAAGTACGTGGTCACCGTCGGTTTCGGTTTCGGCCTCACGTGGGCCGCGAACCTGTACAGGATCTAGGAGGGGCATGGCGCGGATGCGGGCGGTCGTCTTTCCCGGCCAGGGAACCGCTGGTGGCGAGGTCTCCGGCGTGGTCGCCGAAGCCCTGCGCCGGCGCGTCGGCGACGGTGACCCGCCTTACCAGTTGGCGGTCTTCGCGGGCTCCGTGGACCTGTTCTACCGGCTGCGGGAGGCCGGAATCGAGCCCGAGGTCGTCGCCGGCCACTCGCTCGGCGAGTACGCGGCGGCCCACGCCGCCGGTTCTTTAAACCTCGAAGACGGCGTCCGGCTCGTGGCCGAGCGGGACCGGCTCATGACCGAGGCCGCGGCGAAGACGCCGGGTGGGATGGTCGCCGTGATCGGGGCCGACCCTGACGAGGTGGAGCGTGCGGTGGAATCCGCGGAGGGCATCGTCGTCGCGGCCAACTTCAACACGCCGCGCCAGACCGTCGTATCCGGGGAGAAAGAGGCGCTGGACGGTGCACTGGAGGGGATCAAGGGCAGGAAGGTGCCGCTGCGGGTGGCTGGAGCCTTCCACTCTCCGCTGATGGAGGGGGCCGCGGCCCGGATGGAGAAGCTGCTGGCGGAGGTCGAGTTCGCGGAGCCCGCGGTCGCGATGGTCGGGGCTGCGGACGGGGAGGTTCTCGGGACGGCGCGGGCGATCCGGGCGGCGCTGCGCGAGCAGATGCTCCTGCCGGTACGGTGGGGAGCGGTGATGGAACGGTTCTTCGAGATGGGCGTGGATGAGATCTATGAAGCCGGGGAGGACGGGACGCTGACGCGGATGCTGCGGGACTTCAAGAGGAGAGACGTTCGGGGCGTGGCGGCGCAGGAGGCGCTCTCGTGAAGGCGCCGCTGGGAGCCGCCGCGATAAGGGATCTCATCCCGCACCGTTACCCGTTCTTGCTCGTCGACAGGATCGAGGAGCTCGAGCCCGGCGTGCGGGCGGTCGGTATCAAGAACGTCACCCAGAACGAGCCGTTCTTCCAGGGGCACTTCCCGGACTATCCCGTCATGCCGGGCGTCCTCATCATCGAGGCGATAGCGCAGGTAGGCGCTGTCGGGGTGATGGCCGGGGGCGACCACAAGGACAAGCTCGCCCTCTTCGCCGGCATCGACGGCGTCAGGTTCCGCCGGCAGGTCCTGCCGGGGGACGTATTGCGGATGGAGGTCGAGATCGTGCGCCTCAAGGGATCGGTGGGCCGGGGCAAGGCGAAGGCCACCGTGGACGGCGAGCGCGTCTGCGAGGCCGAGCTCATGTTCGCCTTCGCCGCAAAGGGGGACGTCGAATGATCGGGGACGGCAGGGTCGCCATCGTCACGGGCGGCGGGCGCGGCATAGGACGGGCCATCGCGGTGCGGCTGGCCGAAGAGGGCGCGCAGGTCGCCATCTCCTACCGCTCCAACGACGCGGCGGCCGGGGAGGCCGCGGAGGAAGTGCGCGCGGCCGGCGTCCGGTGCGAGCTCTTCAAGGGCGACGTGGCGGAGCCGGATGACGTCAAGGCTCTCTTTGACGGGGTGAACGAGGCTTTCGGCCGCGTGGACATCCTGGTCAACAACGCAGGCGTGACGCGCGACAACCTCATGATGCGGATGAAAGAAGACGAGTTCGACGAGGTATTGCGGACTAACCTGAAGGGGACCTACCTCTGCACGCGGGCGGCGATGCGGCCGATGGTGCGGGCGCGGTGGGGCAGGATCTTGAACGTCTCATCCGTCGTCGGGCTCGTCGGGAACGCCGGGCAGGCCAACTATGCGGCCTCGAAAGCCGGGATTATCGGTTTCACCAAAAGCGTGGCGCGGGAGGTCGCGCAGCGCGGAATTACGGCGAACGTGGTGGCGCCGGGCTACGTAGAGACCGAGTTGACGGGTGGGTTGCCCGATAATATCAAGGACCAGATCCGGGCCCAGGTGCCGATCGGGCGTTTCGGCGCGGCCGGGGAGGTGGCCGAGGTGGTCGCTTTTCTCGCCGGTGAGGGCGCCGGGTACGTGACGGGGCAGACGCTGGCGGTGGACGGCGGGATGACTATGCAGTAGCGGGCCAAACGTTTACACTACGCGCTATCCTGGAAAGGGTACGTGCTGACTAAGAGAACCAGAAGGGAGAATGGGTTTTGGATCGCGAAGAGATTCTGTCAAAGATTCAGGAGATTACGGCCGACAGGTTGGGGGTTGACGAGGGCGACGTGACGCCCGACGCGTCCTTCCGTGAAGACCTCGAGGCCGACTCGCTGGACCTCGTCGAGCTCATCATGGAGCTCGAGGAGCAGTTCGGCATGGAGATACCCGACGAAGAGGTAGAGAAGATCACCACGGTCGAAGAGGCCGTGGACTACGTCGACCAGCACCGGGCGGCGTGACGGAGGCGCCGGCAAACGGCAGGGGCCGCGCCCTCATCACGGGCGCGGGGGCGGTCACGCCTCTCGGCACCGGCGTCGAGAACTTCTGGGACGCCGCGCTGCACGGCAAGAGCGGCATCGGCCCGATCACGCAGTTCGACCCCTCGCCGTTCCCGTCCAAGATAGCCGGCGAGTGCTCGGACTTCGACCCGACGGACTTCATGACGAAGAAGCAGGCCCGCCGCATGGACCGCTTCGCCCAGCTCGGGGTGGCCGCGGGCCTCGAAGCCGCGGAGAGCGCCGGGGTGGCCGACGTCATCCAGAAGACGCCCGAGCGGGTCGCGATCGTGCTCGGCAGCGGCATTGGGGGACTCTCGACGTGGGAGCGCGAGTACAAGGTCCTCCAGGAGCGCGGTCCGGGGCGGGTAAGCCCGTTCCTGATCACGATGATGGTCCCGAACATGGCCGCTGGCCAGCTCGCCATCCTGCTGGGTGCTACCGGACCGAGCCAGTGCCCCGTCCTCGCGTGCGCCACAGGCGGCGAGGCGATAGCCGAGGGGCTAGAGCTGATCCGCCGCGGCGACGCCGACGTGGTGATAGCGGGCTCGTCTGAGGCCCCGATCACGCCTCTGAGCATGTCGGGCTTCGCCGCGATACGCGCCGTGAGCCGCTACGGCGGCGACCCCGCCCACGCCAGCCGACCGTTCGACCAGGGACGTGACGGCTTCGTGATGAGCGAGGGCGCGGGCGCCGTGGTCCTCGAGAGCGAGGAGCACGCGGCGGCCCGGGGGGCCGAGCCCATCGCCGCCGTCTCAGGCTACGGCCGGACGACGGACGCCTACCACGTCACGGCGCCCGATGAGCAGGGCCGCGGGGTCGAGCGCGCGATGCTGCGGGCCCTCGAAGACTCTGGGCTCACCGCCGAAGAGATAGGGCACGTAAACGCCCACGCGACCGCGACCCCGACCGGCGACGGGCCGGAGACCAGGGCGATCTCGCGGGTCATGCCCCACGCCCGCGTCTCGGCGACCAAGTCCATGACGGGCCACCTCTTCGGCGCGGTCGGCGCGACCGAGGGGATCATGTGCGCGCTGGCGCTCAAGCAGAAGGTGTTGCCGCCGACGATCAACCTGGACAACCTGGCGGAGGACTGCGAGGAGCTAAACTACGTCGTCGGGGAGGCCGCCCAGGCGCCCGACCTGAAGGCGGCGATCTCGAACTCCATGGGGTTCGGCGGCCACAACGTCGTGGTAGCTTTCACAAGTGTAGAATAGAGAGCGTTATGTCTATAAGGGACCTCATAGCGATCCTGCCGGAACCGTTGAGGCAGCGCTCACTGACCCACCCGAGCGTGGCGGACCCTTACGAATCGAACGGACGCCTCGAATTCCTCGGCGACTCGGTCCTGAACAACCGGGTCGCCGAACTCGTTTTCCACGGCTACCCCGAGCTTCTCGAAGGCGACCTCACCCGCATCCGGGCACACCTCGTCCGCAAGTCGTTCCTCTCGACGGTCGGACGGCGCGAGGGTTTGGAAGAGATGGTCGAGAGCTCCGTCATAAACGACTCGGTCGTCGCAGACACCGTCGAGGCCATAATCGGGGCCGCGTACCTCATAGACCGCGACCTCGTGCTCAGGACGGTGGATGAGATCTTCAACCCCTCCGAGGTCGACACCGACGAGCTTCGCGACTGGAAGACACTCCTCCAGGAGACGCTCCAGGCCGACGGCCTCCGCCCGACCTACCGAGTCATCTCCAAGCAGGGCCCGGCCCACCGTCCGAGCTTTATCTCCGGCGTCTCGGTCGATGGCCGCGAGGTCGCCACCGGAGACGGACCCTCCATAAAAGAGAGCGAGCAATCCGCCGCCCGCGCCGCACTCGAGATCCTCGGCATCAGGCCCGTGCCGCGCGAGACGGTCGAAGTACACGTCGGGGCGTAGCCCCGCTACGCAGGTTCTAGGCACGAGGTCTTGGGTTTTAGGTAGATCCGCCCGTGACCGTCCGGTGTACGGCTGCGCTGCCTCTCCGCGGTAATTTCGCCTGACCTCTGACGGCCGCGCCACCCGAAGAGCCTTCGGCGGTGCGGCAACGTCCCGACCCGCCGGGGCCAAAACCCAAAAGCCTCCGAAGGAGGCGAGTTCGAGCCTCGAACCTCGTGCCTGAAGCCTCATTTGCTGCACTTTTCCGCGTGCGTTATGCGACGGAGTTGCGTAAAATGCGCGTTTAGTGCTTTCGGCGATCTATATCAAGGGGTTCAAGACCTTCGCGCGGCCGGTGCGGATGCCGCTTGAAGGCGGGATCACGGCTATCGTCGGCCCGAATGGGTCGGGGAAGAGCAACGTCACCGACGCGGTACTGTTCGCGCTTGGCGAGCAGAGCCCTAACGTGCTGCGGGCCGGGGCGATGGGGGAGTTGATCTTCTCCGGCTCGGAGTCCCTTCCGGCCGCGAGCGCGGCCGAGGTCACCCTCGTCTTCGATAACGCTTCCGGGGAGATATCGCTCCCTTACGCCGAGGTCTCCGTGACGCGCCGCATCTCGCGGGCCGGGGAGACGGAGTACAGGATCAACGGCTCCCGCTCGCGCCTCGCCGACGTGCGAGCGGTGGCGGGCGAGGCGGGCCTGGGACGCCACAGCATCCTGCGCCAGGGCGCGGTCGACGCGATCGTGGCCGGCGGGGCGGCTGCCTGTCGCCAGGCGCTGGAGGAGGCGGCGGGCCTCGGGGTGTACCGCCGGCGACGCGTCTCGGCCAGCCGCCGCCTGGAGAGGGCCGACGATCAGTTGGAGAAGAGCCGGCAACTGGAGTCCGAGCTCGCCAACCAGCTGCGAAGGATCCAGACCGAGGCAGAGGCCGCCCGCCGGTACAGGGAACTGGAGTCGCGCTACCGGGAGCTCTCCCTGGCCCACCTCTACCGCGTCGCCACCCGCGAGCTCGGCGGGCTCAGAGAGAAGCGGCGCGACGCCGACTCGACCGTCGAGACGCTTGAAGCGTCGGAGCGCTCGGTACGCCAGCGCGGGGAGGAGATCGAGGGCCGGCTGCGCGAGCTCGCGGCGAGCCTGGGGGAGGCGGAGCGGCGCGTCGAAGCGCTGGAGGACGCCACGGAGGACCTCCGCGCGGAGAACCTGCGCGCCGACCGCACGCTGCTTCGCCGGGAGTCAGGGCTCGGGCGGCGCGGCGAACGTTACGCCGTCCTCTCGCAACTGCGGGAAGAGCTGGATCTCACCACCCGCAAGCTGGCCGCTCTGGAGGAGAGGTCCGGGTCCCTCGCCGCCGAACGCGACGCGGCGCGTCAGGAGGCACGCGACAGGCAGCGGGACGCGGACGCGGCCCGCCGGAAGAGCTCGGAGTCCGGCGGCGAACGGTCGCGCCTGGCCGCCGAGCTGGACAGGCTTCGCGCGCGGCTTGCCGGCCTCGGGGCGGATGGGC
>CADCUW010000053.1 GCA_902805985.1 uncultured Rubrobacteraceae bacterium | reverse complement strand
CCCCTCCTTAGGACGGCGGAGGGGTCGCGGCGGACCGTAGTCGGCGACAAGGTCCTCGAAACGGTTTGCGGGACACGCAGCTGAGGACCCCGGCCGGAAGCTAGAACGGGGTGTCGCCGGTTAGGGCAGAAGGGAGGCGGGGCCGTTCGTCGCGAGGTTCACGACCAGGATCACGCCGACGACTAGCAACATGAAGTAGCAGCCGGCATCGAGAACGTTTCGGGTGCCGACGATGGCGGCGAGGGCCAGCCAGGCCCCCACGACGGCGCACAGGAACGCCGCGGGGGCCCCCACGACTACCGAAACCGCAACGGCCAGGAGCAGCCCTGCGAGGACGCCCGACTCGACGGCGGACCGGAGCCTCTGGCCCCCACGGGACGCTCCGGTCCACCGAGGTCCAGGGCGTGCCCCGGTGGTTTGCTCTCTACCGAGAAGGGGCCTCATGCCCCTCCGGGTTCGACGTCGGTCACGTCTCCCGTATCGGCGGTCGTCGGTGGCTGCCCCTCCACCCCGGCGGCGCGCGGGTCGTACCAGGTGTCAAGGCCCTGGCTGCCGGCGCGGTCCCAGAGCTCGTACCAGAGATCCAACTCCCACTTCACCACACCCGACCTCCACCTTTTACCTGTTTGTCTACTACTTTACTTAATAAAAAAGGGTAAGCCGTCCGAACGGCGCCGTCAAGAGCCAGGCCGGTCGATCTCGAATTAAGTATGTTTATTTAGTAGGCAAAGTGTATATACTGCGCGGCTGCGGAAAGATATTCGCCGGTGTGAAGAACCTAGCAGATAGGAGGCGGGATGGAGAACGCGCGCGCCCCCCGGGAGACCGATCCGGTGCTGTCGTACTTGATCTGCGCGACGCCGCGCAGCGGGAGCACGCTGCTCTGCGACGCGCTGGGGCGGACCGGTATCGCCGGCCGGCCCGCGGAGCACTTCGAGGTGTTGCTGGAGACGGGCAGGTCCAGGCAGCCGCGGGACTACTTCCAGCGCTCAAACGACCCAGCGGTGTGGGCGCTGCTCGACGACCCAGAGTTTCAGGACGTGCTCGGAGAGTACGGGGGACGGTACGCCGAGCGAGGGGCGTGGTACGACCCCGCGTGGCGTCCGCCGGACTTTCCCGAGCTCGTCTCCAGGGCGTACGAGAGGGGCACTACGCCCAACGGGGTGCTCGGGACAAAGATCATGTGGGCCTACTTCAGGGACTTTGTCAGGCTGGCGCGCAGGACAAGCGGGCGGTGGGATGTGCCGCCGTGCGACGTGCCGGGCTCCGTGCTCCCGAACCTCCAGCGGTTCGTCTGGATCCGGCGCAGGGACACCACCCGCCAGGCGGTCTCCCTGTGGAAGGCGCTCCAGACCCAGCAGTGGCGCCGCGATTCGGACGACGACATGGACAGCAAGGGGTTGCGCTTCAGCTTCCCCGCCGTCGACCACCTCAAGAGGCGCATCGACGAGCACAACGTGGCCTGGCAGGATTTTTTCGTCGGCTGCGGCGTTGAGCCGCTCAAGGTTGTCTACGAGGACCTCGTCGCGGACCACGAGGGGACGATGTTCCGCCTGCTCGGGGGCATCGGGGTGGAGGTGCCAGAGGGCTTCGCCGTCCAGGCTCCTGGGATGAAGCGGCAGGCGGACGAGCTCTCGGAGGAGTGGGTCAACCTGTACAGTGAACAGAAATTCGCCGCGGCGGGAAAGGGGTAGGGCTTGCCAGATCTCCCGAACATCCTGTACATCCACTCCCACGACACCGGCCGCTGGGTCAGGCCGTACGGCCACTCCGTCAGGACGCCCAACATCCAGCGCCTCGCCGAGGAGGGCGTGCTCTTCC
>CADCUW010000052.1 GCA_902805985.1 uncultured Rubrobacteraceae bacterium | reverse complement strand
AGACCCCGCAGCCGCAGCAGCAACGTGGCCAGAAGCCCTAAAGTGCCGGCGCCGACGACGGCCGCGCGCGCCGGCCGCCAGACCTTGAGACGGCGCTGTATCTCGTAGGCCTGCTCGATCCCTTTCTCCACGATGCTCATAGGCTCCAGCAGCACGCCGACCTCGCCCATGGCGGCCGGCACCCCGACGATGAACCCGGCGTCGTCCACGTAGCGCTCGGTCAGGTAGCCGTGCAGCAGGTTGATGCCGCGCTCGCGATACGTCTCATCTGTGGTCATGTCGGAGAGGCCGACACGATCGTATATGCTGTTCCCGGGGCGCCGCACCGTCGCGACCGCGTAGTCCCCGGGCCGAACGTCCCGGACGTTCGGCCCCACTTCCAGGACCCGCCCGAGAGACTCGTGGCCCGTCACCAGGAAGTCGTAGCCTTCGGGCGCCGCGCCGTACTCGGCGGCGTTGATCTCCTTGTCCGTCCCGTCGACCCCGACCCGCAACACCTCCACCAGAACGCCGCGCCCGCCGGGAACGTCTCCGACGTTCGGTTCGGGCAGATCCGTCAGGTGGATGCTGCCCTTCTCGCCAGGGATGACCGCCACGGCTTTCATCCGAAACCTCCCGACTCGTTACCTCCAGCGGCTTTGGCTAGACGTTCCCTAAAAGAATCCCGCCACCCCGGCGAGAGCGCCCCGACAAGCAGCGCGCGCTCCGCCCCCCGCAGGTTGTCCGGCCCGAAGAAGAGCAGGTCGCTGATCTCCCGCACCGTCATCCCCCCGGGGTCTCTCTCGACGGGCTCGAACACATCCCCCGCCCCGACCTCGCCCTCCTCCAGGACGCGCAGGTAGAACCCGACTCGTCCGCTCGCCAGGAACAGCTTGGGGAACCTCGGCAGGCCCATCTTGATGCCGAGCTTGAAGCACGGCGGGCGTGGCTGGGAGACCTCGACGGTCGCGGCGCCCACGCGAAAGATGTCGCCGACGCTGACGTCGTCTTCGACCATCCCCTCCACCGTGAAGTTCTCGCCGAACTGGCCGAAACCGAAACCGGCCCGGCCTAGCTCGCGCCGCCAGTATTCGTAGTTTTCGATCGGATACGCGTAGGCCGCCCGGTGGACGCCCCCGTGGTTTACGAGGTCGGCCTGCCCGTCGCCGTCCAGGTTCGTCTTTCGCAGCATGACCCTGCCCGAAACCGGTTCCTTGAAGATGCCCGTCTCCACCGTCCGGCGCCCATGCGCCACCTCTCTGGGCAGCGAGACGTTCACGGAGAGTAGTCTCATGCTACGGGTTCCCTCCATTCTGTACGTTGCGGGCCGTCGGGCCCATGGCGTTCTCCACCAGCTCGAAGCTTACCGGTGTGCGGCCGCTGAAGCCGTGGCGCACCAGGGCGATGGAACGGGCCCAGTTCTTCTCGTTGTCGCGCGAGGCGAAGAGTTGCATCACGGCCTGGGAGATTACGGGCACCGGCAACCTCCATTTGCAACGCATCATCCACAGGCCAGCTCACCTCGCCCCTGTCCTCGGCGCGGGCCGCAATCTCGTTCACGCCGCTGTTCTGGCGGTCGGCGCCCTCCATCAGGTCCATGAGCCAGGACCGGATGACGGAGCCGTGGCGGTAGCAGCGCAGTACGCCGTACTCGTTCGTCTGTTCGGTCAAGACTTCTCCTCTCTAGCCGTTGCGGTTGCCGAGGGCGCGGTCGAGGTTGAAGGCGGCGCTGATCAGGGTCAGGTGGGTGAAGGCCTGGGGGAAGTTGCCCAGGGCCTCGCCTGAGTGCCCGATCTCCTCCGCGTACAGCCCGAGGTGGTTGGCGTAGCCGAGCATCTGCTCGAACATCAGACGTGCCTCGTCGGTCCTTCCGGCCCGCGTGAGCGCCTCGACGAGCCAGAACGTGCACAGGCTGAACGTGCCCTCCTCGCCCGCGAGGCCGTCGGAGGACTTCTCGACGTCGTAGCGGTAGACGAGGTTGTTGGAGACGAGCCCGCCGTCGCGCGGCGGGCGATTGGTGGCGTCGAGGGTGCCGAGCATCCTCGGGTCGTTCGGGGCGAGAAAGAAGACGAGCGGCATGATGAGGTTGGAGGCGTCTAGAGTGTCGTCGTCGTAGGACTGGACGAAGGCGTTGCGCTCCGGGCTCCATCCCCTGTCCATGATCTCCTCGTAGATCTCGTCGCGCACCGCGAGCCACCGCTCGCGGTCTGCCGGGAACGAACGTTTGGAGGCGAGCCTGAGGCCCCGGTCGACGGCGACCCAGCACATGAGCTTGGAGTAGACGAAGTGGCGCCTGCCGCCGCGGACCTCCCATATCCCCTCGTCCTCGCGCCGCCAGTTGTCGCAGACCCAGTTTACGAGGGTCCTCAACCGGGTCCACAGGTCGTAGGAGATGGGGCTGCCGTGCTTGTTGTAGAGGTAGACGGCGTCCATGAGCTCGCCGTAGATGTCGAGCTGCAACTGGTCGTAGGCGCCGTTGCCGAGCCTGACGGGCCGCGAGCCCTTGTAGCCGTCGAGATGGTCGAGGGTCTCTTCGGTCAGGTCGTGGCGCCCGTCGAGGCCGTACATGAGTTGGAGGGAGCCGTCTGAGGCCGAGTGTTGGCAGCGGGCCTCGATCCATCCCATAAAAGCGCTTGCCTCTTCGGTAAAACCTATTCGCAGGAGGCCGTAGAGGGTGAAGGCGGCGTCCCTGATCCAGGTATAGCGGTAGTCCCAGTTGCGCTCGCCGCCCAGACCTTCGGGCAGCCCCATCGTGGGCGCCGCGACTATCGCCCCTGTCGGCTCGTAGGTCAGGAGCTTGAGCGTCAGCGCCGAGCGGTGGACGACCTCGCGCCACCGCCCCGAGTAGGTGCACTTCGAGAGCCAGCGCCGCCAGTACTCCACCGTCTGCACGAATAGCTCTTCTTCCCTCTCCTCGGAGGGCGAAGGCCCGCAATCGCCGCCGGCCTCGGTCTCCCGCAGCACGAACACCGCCGACGAGCCCTCCTCCAGCGAGAACTCGGCGACGGCGGCGGCCCCGTCCTCCCGCAGCGGAACGCGCGTGGAGAGGCCCAGGCAGAGGTCGGCCGAGCGGAAGGTGGCGCCCTCGTAGGAGATCTCCGTCCCGTGCTCCGCCCTCGCGTAGTCGAAGGCGGGGGAGCACTCCATCCGGAAGCCCATCTCGCCCCGCACCACCCTGACCCGGCGGACGAGCTGGTGGTACCCGTGTCCGTTTTCGGGGACGCCGACGGGCATGTAGTCGATGACCTCACCGACCCCGTCGGGCGTGAAGAAGCGCGTTACGAGGACGTTCGTGTCGGGCCAGTAGAGTTGCTTGCGGGCGGCCCCCTCCTTTGCGGGCGCTATCTTGAAGCGGCCTCCCTTCTCGTCGTCGAGGACGGCGGCGAAGACGCTCGGGGAGTCGAAGTGCGGGAAGCACAGCCAGTCTATCGAGCCGTCCGTCCCGACCAGGGCGGCGGTGTGCATGTCGCCGACGATCCCGTAGTCCTGTATCGGTTGGTATGTCACGGTTCTTCGGATACCTCCTCTTGATGGGCCAGCCAGTCGAGGGCGACGGCGGCGGTCCAGGACTGGTCGCGGGAGCCAAGCGACTCGCCGGTGAACGGTTCATAGTACTCGCCGAAGGTGCCGTCCGAGATCTGTGCCAGGCCATCCCGCCTCAGCCGGGCCGCCCGCGCGCCCTCGCCAGAGCGTTTCAGCGACCACCAGAGCAACCAGTTGATGACCGGCCAGACGGGACCGCGCCAGTACCGGCGGGGATCGAAGAGCGGCTCCGCGGGGCTGGTGCTCGGCGGGAGCGGCCAGCGCAGCCCCGGATGGCCCGCGAACTGGGCCGAGTCGAAGGTCCGAAGGAGTTCCCGCCACTGGTCCGCCGGCCCGGCACCGGCCACGAGGGGGGCGAAACCGGCGACCGTGCGGGCCTCTATCGGCGCCCCGGCCCGCAGGTCGTAGTCGAGGCAGAGGCCGAGGCCGGGGTCCCAACATCCCTCCAGCCCGCGCCGGCCGCGGGAGATCCAGGCCCGCATAACGTCCCTGTCACTCTCCGGTGCTCCGACCAGTTCGGATATCTCCAGCAACGCCTCGTTGGCGCGGACCAGGATCGCGCTCATGAGCACGTCCTTGACGAGAAACGGGCTGGTCGCGTAGGTGACGGCGTCGTCGCAGCCGCTCCGGGTGATGAGCTCCACCAGCCAGATGAAGCGGTCGTAGACGGCCTGGGTGGGCCTCTCCGAGGGGTCTGCCACGTGCTGGAGGTCCCTGCGCTCGTACTCGAGCTTCTCCTCGACCTCCACCCGGTCCAGCGGTCCCGACCAGCGGGGAGAGTTGTCCGTGCCGCTCTCCCAGGGATGGTAGATGGTCACGAGCCCGGATTCCTCCGGGTCGCGGTGGGTGGCCAGGTAACGGTGCCAGGCGAAGAGCTTCGGGTAGACCTCGCGCAGGAACGCCAGCGCCCCGGCTCTCGCCACACCGCGCCCGTCCGCGACCTCCAGGATGCGCTTCGCGGCGATGGCGTGGACCGGCGGCTGGCAGAGGCCGCTCGTGGTGGCTGGTTTCGAGGGTGCCTCCGGGGCGTCGAGGGCGGCCGAGGCCCAGTGCTCGGGGCCGGGGAAGTAGCTCTCCGGCGGGGCGTCCGGGTTGAAGACGATGTGCGGTACCTTGCCGGTGGCCCACTGATGGCCCAGGAGGCACCGTAGCTCCTCGGCGGCCCGGCCAACGTCGTAGTGCGCGATGCCGATCGCGATAAACGCCGAGTCCCAACTCCACTGGTGGGGGTAGAGGTTCGGGGCGGCGCGGGTCCACCCGCCCATGTCGTTTCCTTCGAGCACCGCGGTCGCCCGCGCGGCGAGCTCCGCGGCGTCTTTGGGGGGTGTCATGGTATCCATCTAGGCCCCCGAACCAGGGCGGGGCCTGCCGGCCGCGGACAATCGTCTATGCGCCTCTTCTGTGCGAACCATTTTCCTCCTTCTCGCCTTTTCGCCGCTTGAGATACCTGGAGGCCGCGATGCTGGCCGCGAAGACGGCAGCCGCCGAGCAGGGCGAGCCAGAGGGCCAACGCCAGCAGAGCTTCCGGCGGTGGCCGCGCAAGAGCGCAGGACCGCCGCCTGAGCTTCGGGCTGGCGTGTCCTGCGGGCCCACGAGCACGGCATCCTACCCTTCATCCTCATCTCTCTTTCGGAGCCGGCCGGGGATCAGGGAGACGCCGACGAAGAAGACCGCCGCTATGCCGAGGTAGATGAAGGTCCTCGTCAGGTCTTGCTGGGCGGACGCGAGGGACCCGCCGGCGAAGGTGTAGACGGCGGCGCCGGGGATGATGCAGACCGCGGTGAGGAGCACGTAGGTGCCGAGCCCGATCTTCGTGATCCCGTACGCGTAATTCTGCAAGTTGAAGGGAAAGACCGGCACGAGGCGGGTGATGAGCAGCATCCGCCAGCCCTGCCGCTCGACCCCCTCGTCCAATCTTCTGACGCGCTCGTTGTTGGCCGTCCAGCCCTCCACGAGGCCCCTGGCCGCGTACCTGCCCACCAGGAAAGCCAGGGTCGCCCCGATGGTCGCGCCGATCACGGCCCACAGGGTGCCGAACACGGGCCCGAAGACCAGCCCCGCCAGCAGCGAGAGCGGGGTTCCGGGCAAGAAGGCCACGGTCGCGACGGCGTAGATCGCGATAAAGACGATGGGGGCGGCGACGCCGAAGCCGTCTATCCAATCCCTCAACCGGCCCAGGCCGTCCAGGCTGATGTACTCCGAGAGCCCGGTCAGACGGGCGACCACCACGACGGCCACCAGCGCGAGCCCGATGCCGACGAGCTTGCCCGCGTTCTTTTTTTTCGGGGACCCGGTAGCCTCCGGGGGCCTCTCCGATCTCCGGTTCTCGGGCAAGGCTCTTCCTACTTCCGGTCGGCCTGTGGCCTGGCCCTGTCAAGCAGGCGCCGCGCCCCGAAGAAGGCCGAGAAGAGCCTCCGGTTCTTGAAGAGCTTCTCCCGGTAGTAGTTGTCCGCGGCCCGCTGGTTCGCCTGGGCGAGGGTGGGGTAGACGTGGATGGTCGTGGAGAGGGTTCCTACGGGGATGTTCTTCTGCATGGCGAGGACTATCTCGTGGATCAGGTTCCCCGCATCCGGCCCTATGATGTGGCCGCCAAGGATCCTGCCCCGCCTGCCGGTGACGATCTTGACGAGGCCGGTCGTCTCGCCGTCGGCCATCGCCCGGTCCACGTCCGAGAACGGCTGGCGGAAGACCTCGACGCCGGCGTGCTCCCGGCGGGCCTGCTCCTCGGTGAGACCGACCCTCGCGACCTCGGGGTCGGTGAACGTGGTCCATGGGACTACGCGGTGATCCGCCTTCGCTTTTACGGGGAAGAGGGCGTTTCTGAGGGCGTTGCGGGCCTGGTACTCGGCGACGTGGGTGAAGAGGTACTTGCCCGTGATGTCCCCGGCAGCGTAGACGTTGGGGGCGGTGGTGCGCAGGTGCTCGTCAACCCTGAGGCCCTGCCCTTCGAGCTCGATGCCGGCGTTCTCGAGCGCCAGGCTCCCGGCCGTCGGGGCGCGGCCCGCGGCTATCAGGATCTCCTCGCCGCGAACCTCCACCTCGTGCCCCGCCTCGTTCTTCACGGTCATGACCTTCTCGCCGTTCTCCACCCGTACCTTCTCGGCCGTGTACCCGCCGTGGAACGTCACGCCGTCGGCCAGGAGGACCTGCCTGAGCACCTCCCCGATCTCGGGGTCTTCCTTGGGCAGCGGCAGGGGGGAGGTCGAGACGAGGGTAACGTCCGAGCCGAAGCGGGCGAAGATCTGGGCGAACTCGCTGCCTATGGGACCCGAGCCTACGATGACCATCGAGCGGGGCAACCGCCTGAGCCGCAGCGCCTCGACGTTGGTGAGGTAGCCGACCTCTTCCAGCCCCTCCACCGGCGGCGCGGTGGGTTGGGAGCCCGTGGCGACGATGACGCTGCGGGCCTTCAGCCGGCGGCCGTCGACCGCGATCAGGTCGGGCGCCTCGAAGCGGGCTTCGTCCTCGAACACGTCCACGCCGAGACCGCGGAAGCGCTCCGGGCTGTCGTGCTTGCCCGCCTCCGCAATTACCCGCTCCATCCGGTCCATGACGGCCGGGAAATCGACCTCGGCCCCGCCGCTCAAAACGCCGTACTCCCCGGAGTGCCGGACGAGGTGCGCCACGCGGGCGCTCTTGACGAGCGTCTTCGTCGGGACGCAGCCGCGGTAGAGGCAGTCGCCGCCGAGCTTGTCCCGCTCGACGAGGGCGACCCGCGCGCCCAGCGAGGCCGCCCCCGCGGCCGAGACCAGCCCCGCAGTCCCCCCGCCAATCACCACCAGATCGTAGTTCGACGTCAAAGCTCTAGCCCCCTCCTGTCTCTCCTGCGACCCCAGTCTAAGCGGTAGGCCTTACGCTGACCTTGTCCCTTTCTTACGAAACGCTTAACGGGCTTCGATCACTCCGCGCCGGCCGTCGCGATGGCGTCCGGTCTAAGGAGTAAACTCGGGGGCATGACGATGGTAAAGGTATGCGGGATGACCAACGTGGCCGACGCCCGCGGGGCCGCCGAGGCCGGGGCGGACGCGGTCGGCTTTATCTTCGCGGAGAGCCCGCGCCGGGTGGACGCCGAGGAGGTGCGCAGGATCTCCATCGCCCTCCCCGAGAACGTCCTGAAGGTCGGCGTCTTCGTGAACACCCCCCCCGAGGAGGTGCTGCGGGTGGCCAGAGAGGCGGGCCTCGACATGGCGCAGCTCCACGGCGACGAGACGCCCGAGACGGTGGCCGCGGTCCGGGCCGGCGGGCTTCCGGTCATGAAGGCCGTAAGGGTGCGTAACGCGGACGACCTGGCGGATGTCGAAAGGTTTGATGCGGACCTGATCCTGCTGGACGCGTACAGCGAGAAGGCGCGCGGCGGGACGGGGGAGAGGTTCGACTGGGGGGTGGCGAAATCGCTAAAGGGCCGTGGTAACATCGTCATCTCTGGGGGGCTGGCGCCGGAGAACGTGCGTGAGGCCGTAGAATTTTTCGAGCCCTACGGCGTGGACGCCTCCTCATCCCTGGAAGATGCGCCCGGAGAGAAGAACGAAGAGTCCGTTCGGAGGTTCATCGTTGCGGCAAAAGGTTGAGACCCGCGAGGGGTATTTCGGCGCCTTCGGCGGAAGGTTCGTCCCCGAGACCCTGATCCACGCGCTCGAAGAGCTCGAAGAGGCCTACGAACGCTACCGCAAAGA
>CADCUW010000051.1 GCA_902805985.1 uncultured Rubrobacteraceae bacterium | reverse complement strand
CCCTGGTAAACGGCTATGTGCAAACAGCAGGTATTTGCAGAAAGTTTCTAAATTCATCGTTTCAAGCCCTTTACAAAGTGTGGCGAGCCGGTTACTATTTTGCCAGTCGGTTGGTGCGAAACTAAACCGGCACAATTAAATAACCCGGGGCGCCACTCCTCCTTTCCCTTTCCCCACCTATCACCCCTAGGCGCTCCGGGTTATCCTCTTTTCCAGGTTTTGAGGCATTAGGGTCAAGGTTCTAGGCAGGGTCTGTGGTCGGCGCAAAGACCACCACGACCACGCATCTCGTCTGTTTTTCGAGGCCGTCAGCCAAAGAGAAGCGGCCCCCGTACGTCGGGAGCCGCTTCGTCGAGCCTGAAAACCTGAAGGCCTAGAACCTCAGAGCCTAGCTTGCCTCCTGCCCTTCCGCCTGGGTCAGGTAGTAGAGCGTGTGCATAAGCTGCGCTGTGGGGTCTATGCGGTGAACGTCCACGTGGGAGGGGACGTGGAGTAGGACGTCGGTGTAGTTGAGGATGACGCGGATGTTGGCCTCGGTCATGAGGTCGGCTACGTGCTGGGCGGCGTTTGCTGGGGTGGCGATGATGCCGATTATTTCCTCGGCCTCGGCCACGCTCTTGGCGAGCTCGTCGATGTGCTTGACGACAACGTTGCCGACGGTGCGGCCGATCTTGTCTGTATCGGCGTCGAAGACGTCGTGGATCACGAAGCCCCTCTTGGGAAGGATGGTGCTCGCCGCGATGGCGCTCCCCAGGTTGCCGGCGCCGACGAGCGCGATGTTGTAGGTCTGCCTGAGACCCAAGATGTCCCTCACGGCCTCGACCAGGTCGTAGGCCTGGTAGCCGACCCCCCTCGTCCCCGAGAAGCCAATGGCGTTCAGGTCCCTCCGAACCTGCACCGGGTTGATGCCCGTAAAGTCCCCCAATTCCTTGCTGGAGACCGCGTCACGGCCCTCTTCTATGAGCTGCTGCGTCGTCCTCAGGTATTTCGTCAGCCTATTCGTCAGGCCGGGCTGTAGCGTGGTTCGCACCTCTCCCGCTCCTTCTTCTCGGTGGTTCGGATGACCGTGGGCGCATTGTAACAAAATGGGATGCTCTTGCAATAAAGGTGCTCTTAACCGACAACAAATCAGTAAGCAAGGCTGGTTACAGGAGTCCCTGATGGATCTCGCGTTTGCCTGGTGGCCATGCGGCGTGTACTTTTCCGCCGTCGGCGGGGCCGTCACGGTCTGTTTCACCTACCTGCGGGGCATCAGGTCGCAGGGTCTCCACGCCTTCATGATCGCCGCGTACACCGTGGTCCTGGCCTCTCATCCTCTACGCGGTCCGGGCCCTCGACTATCCCTTCGACGATCTCGTCCCAGATAAGCCCCGACGCCTTGGAGGCCGCCCTCTCCAGGATGGAGAGTCCTACAGGGGACGGTAGGGGCCTGGTGCCGTGTACCATAAGGGTCTTGTTCCAGAAGAAGGGGGATTGTGTGGAGTACCGGCGGTTGGGCGGGAGCGGGGTGAAGGTCAGCGAGATCTCACTTGGAAGCTGGCTGACCTACGGCGGCAGCGTCGCCGAACAGCAGGCGACGGATTGCATCCACAAGGCCTACGAACTCGGCATCAACTTCTTCGACACGGCCAACGTGTACGTGCGGGGCGCGGCCGAGGAGATCGTCGGCAACGCCCTCAAGGGATTCGAGCGCGACTCGTACTTTCTCGCCACGAAGGTCTACTTCCCGATGGGGGAGGGGCCGAACGACCGGGGCCTCTCGCGCAAGCACATAACAGAGCAGTGCCACGCGTCGCTCAGGCGGCTCGGGGTGGATTACGTGGACCTCTA
>CADCUW010000050.1 GCA_902805985.1 uncultured Rubrobacteraceae bacterium | reverse complement strand
CATGGGTATCGGCGAGTCGACCAGCGAGTCCAGGGGCACCGAGGCGGCGAAGACGGCGATCTCGAGCCCGCTGCTCGAGGCGAGCATCGAGGGGGCGACTGGGATCATCTTGAACATCACCGGCGGCCCGGAGCTCGGGCTCTTCGAGGTGAACGAGGCCGCTGAGATCGTTCACAACGCCGCCCACCAGGACGCGAACCTGATCTTCGGCGCCGTCATTGACGACGCGTACGGCGACCGGGTGAGCGTCACGGTAATAGCGACGGGCTTCGACCAGCGCCTGGCGAACCAGCGCCGCTCGGAGCGCTCGGTGGCCGAGCCGCCGCAGCAGCAGCGCGAAGAGGAGCCGGTCTCCTCCTCGCAAGAGGGCGACGTTCTGGACATCCCGGCGTTCTTGCGGCGCAGGTAGCCACGACCGCCCGGAGCGTGTGCGCGCACCTTCCCGAAGTACGCGACGGCGCCCCCGCCGCCATCCACACGGGGGCCGGGGGCGCCGTCTACGTCTCCCCGGAACCGCGGCCCGAAGGGGCTCAGGTCTTCTTCTTCACCCGCATAGGCGGCGTGTCCGAAAGCCCGTACGACGAGCTGAACGTCTCCGTAAAGGTCGGTGACGACCGGACGGCCGTCGACCGGAACGTCGGGATCATCCGCGAGGCGCTTGGCAACCGGCCTACGGCCTGGGTAAAGCAGGTCGCGGGCGACGGCGTCGCAACCGTCTCCGGTGAAGGGTTCGCCGGCGAGGCCGACGCGCTCCTCACCTCCGAGAGGGATCTGTGTCTCAACGTGGCCGTCGCCGACTGTGTGCCCGTGGCGATCGTCGGGGAGGACGAGGTCGCGATGGTCCACTCCGGCTGGCGGGGTACCCTGTCCGGCATCTCCGGCAGGGCCGCCGGACGGATGGCCGGCGACGCGAAGCGCGCCTATATAGGGCCGTGCATCCGGCGGTGCTGCTACGAGGTGTCCGAAGATCTGGCGGACACCTTTGCCAGGGAGTTCGGTGAGGGCGTGGTCTCCGGGCGCTATCTGTCTCTGCCGGGGGCGATACGGACGGACCTCGAACGGGCTGGGGTTGAGGTCGTGGACCTCGGCCTCTGCACGGGGTGCCGGCCCGACCTGTTCTTCTCCCACCGCAAGCAGAAGCCCGTGACCGGGCGGAGCCTGGCCGCCGTCGTGAAGGTGGCGCGGTGACGATGCGACTGACGGAGGCCGGAATCCGGGAGAAGCTCGTCAGGGTGCGCGAGAACGTGGCCGGGGCACTGGAGAGGTCCGGGCGCGGGCCCGGGGACGTTCGGATACTCGTGGCGAGCAAGTACTACTCGGCGGAGCAGATAGGCGCCCTCTCGATGGTGGGTGTGGATCTTGTCGGGGAGAACCGGGCCGAGGACCTGGTGGAGAAGCAGGAGCGGTTCGCGGATGCGTTCGAGTGGCACTTTATCGGGCACGTGCAGCGGCGGAAGGCGAAGATCGTGGCCCCGAGGGTCGGCCTCATCCACTCGGTCGATTCCGTGAAGCTCGTGGAGGAGCTCGAACGAAGGGCGCCTGAGGATGGTGTGGAGGTCCTCTTCCAGGTCAACGTGTCCGGGGAGGAGAGCAAGTACGGGGTCTCGGAAGACGGGGTAGAGCCGTTGCTGGAGGCCGCGGCGGCGACGGAGGGGCGGGTGCGGGCGCGGGGGTTCATGACGCTGGCGCCGCTGGTTGAAGAGACCGAGCGGGTGCGCTATGTTTTCGCGAAACTCAGATCCATCCGTGATAGGCTACGCGGAAGCTGGAGCCCGCACTTCGATCTCTCCGAGCTTTCAATGGGAATGAGCAGCGACTACGAGGTGGCTGTAGAAGAAG
>CADCUW010000049.1 GCA_902805985.1 uncultured Rubrobacteraceae bacterium | reverse complement strand
AGCGAAGCTAGAGGCCTCCGTCTACTGCGGCGGGTCGTGACCATCGGCCCGCGTCCTCATCCACCGATCCGCATCCCGGGGCGCTATTGCCGACGTCATGCGGCAGCCCGGAGGTGGGCGTTGGAGAGCAGCCCAAGGGAGAAGATGCGGGAAGGTTCTTTCCGCACCTCGGGAAGATAGATACCCTAATCAGACGACGACCTTTGACAAGGGGTGTTGCGAGGCGTTACCGGGGACGACAACAGAATGCCAGTAAGACGTCGAGCCCCCGGGTGGCGCCGGGGGGCGGGGGACCCCCTTTGGACCTATCAGGTCTTCGGGGTGAATCGCCAGCTTGCGCTGGCGTAGGGCTTATCCTTCGGCCCGAATCCGACAGCTAAACTCGTAGGCGCCGAAGAAGGAGGTCTCGCGGTGTCCGCGATGTTGGTCCCAGCCCGTCCGACGGGCATTCCCGCCCGTGCCACGGGGAGTGCGCGATGACCGCGCCCAACCCGGTCTCCCAGGGCGTTTACCCCCGCTTCAAGCGGTGGCTCCTCGCCGAGCGCATCGAGCAGGTCGAGGGACCTTACGCCAGGCAAGCCAGGGAGCGCCAGCAGCCCTGGTGGAAGGTGGTGTGCCTGACAGGGGTCGACTACTTCTCCACTCTGGGCTACATACCCGGCATAGCGGCGCTCGCCGCGGGAGCGCTCTCCCCGATCGCCACGCTGCTCATTGTGGCGCTAACCTTGTTCGCCATGCTGCCGATGTACCGGCGCGTCGCCGAGGAGAGCCCTCACGGGCAGGGTTCGATCGCGATGCTCGAGCGCCTGCTCTCGTTCTGGCCGGGCAAGCTTGTTGTCTTAGCTCTCCTCGGCTTCATCTCCACGGACTTCGTGATCACCATAACCCTCTCGGCTTCGGACGCGGCCGTACACCTGGTTGAAAACCCGCTAGTGTCGGGCGCCCTGGGAGGCCAGGAGATACTGGTGACCCTCGTGCTCGTGGCCGGCCTGGGCGCGGTGTTCCTCAGGGGCATCAGGGAGGCCATCAACCTCTCTGGGTTCATCGTCGGGATCTATCTGCTCCTGAACCTCGTCGTCGTGGTAGTCGGCCTCTATGCCGCCTTCACCAACCGCCAGGACATCGCCGGCTGGCGGGAGGTGCTGTTCACGAGCTACGGGAGCCCGCTCGCCATGGTGGGCGTGGCGCTTCTGGTGTTCCTGCGGCTCGCGCTCGGCATCTCGGGGTTCGAGACCGGGGTCACGGTGATGCCGCTCGTACCGTACTGCTCGGCCTGCAGCGGGCCCGGCACCTGGGGGTCTGTCAGGCCCGAGACGATCAGGTGCCGCACCTTGTCGAGCTCGATGTGGGCGGCCCGCAGCCTCGTGGCGCACCACGCCCCAGCCAGGGTGCTCTTCCCGGCGCCCGCGGGCCCAGTGAACAGGACCATTCGGCCAACGCGCCGGACGGCTCCACCCTGGTCGTGCGCTACCTCGGTCAAGCGGGCGCGTCCTCCGGCTCATCCGCCGCGCCGAGTCGCGGCCCACACGAGACGTGCGTCACGTGTGGCGCCAAGTTCCTGCTCGCGCAGGCCATGTACCGGCCACACTAGCGGTTGAACTCGCCCGCGCCGCGTTTGCAGGCGCGGGCGGTATTCGACATCCGGTCATCGCAGAACCATGGTTCTGAACGGATGCGAGAACTCGTCTCACGGTGTCCGCGAGAGCCTCGGACAGGCGCCGACGTAGGCCGCGAGGTGCTCGCCGGTGAGGGTGGAGCGGCCGGCGACCAGGTCCGCCGGGGTGCCCTCGAAGACGATTCGGCCGCCGTCGTGGCCGGCGCCGGGGCCGAGGTCGACGATCCAG
>CADCUW010000048.1 GCA_902805985.1 uncultured Rubrobacteraceae bacterium | reverse complement strand
GCCCCGCTGTGCGAGCACCCTCGCCTTGCCGATCCCGGAAGACGCCCCCGTCACAAGCACCCGCCGCCCGTCCAACTCCACCCGAACGCCTCCTTCAAGATCCGCGGCCCGCAGACGGGGTTCGTACCCCCACAGGGGACCGCAACAAACGGGAGGCGGCGGGGGTGTGCGAACCCCCGGCGCGGCGGTAGAATCGCGCGACCGTTCCGGGGACCTTGCCCGGCGGACGATCGGCGGTTTTTCGGGAGGAAGATCCAGCTTGGCAGACGTAACGGTTATAGGAGGCGGGCTCGCCGGCAGCGAGGCGGCCTGGCAGGCGGCTGAGCTCGGATGCTCCGTCGAGCTCTGGGAGATGCGCCCGGTCAAGGAGACCCCGGCCCACAGGACGGAGCACTTCGCCGAGCTCGTCTGCTCGAACTCGCTCGGCAACAACGCCCTGGAGACCGCGTCCGGTCTTCTAAAGGAGGAGCTGCGCCGGTTGGGGTCCGTGATCCTGCGCAGCGCCGACGAGAACTCGGTCCCCGCCGGCGGCGCCCTCGGCGTCGCCCGCGAGGGCTTCCCCCGCGCCGTTACCGAGACCGTCCACGCCCACCCGAATATCGAGGTCGTTCGCGGCGAGATGACGAAGCTTCCGCAAGGCCCGACCGTGATCGCCACGGGCCCCCTCACCTCGGACGCCCTCGTCGAGAAGATAGAGGCTCTCTCGGGCGAGACGCTCTACTTCTACGACGCCGCCTCCCCGATAGTCCACCGCGACTCACTCGACGAGTCGGTGGTGTGGCGCGCGTCGCGCTACGACAAGGGCGAGGCCGCCTACCTGAACTGCCCGATGACCAAGGAGCAGTACCACGCCTTCGTCGAGGACCTCGCCACCGCCGAGCTCTCTCCCATAAAGGACTTCGAGGAGGACATGTACTTCGAGGGCTGCCTCCCCGTGGAGACCATAGCCCGCAGGGGTCCCGAAACTTTGAGCTTCGGCCCGATGAAGCCCGTCGGCCTCCCGGACCCCCGGACCGGCGAGATCCCCTACGCCGTCGTTCAGCTCCGCCAGGACGACGCGGAGGGCCGCCTCTACAACATGGTCGGCTTCCAGACCCGCCTGAAGTGGGGCGAGCAGCGCCGCGTCTTCCGGACCATCCCGGGCATGCAGAACGCCGACTTCGCCCGCATGGGCGTCATGCACCGCAACACGTATCTGCCGGCCAATCGCATGCTGGATGCGACCATGAAGATCCGGGGCTCCTTGAGCGACGCGCCCCTCTTCTTCGCCGGGCAGCTAACGGGCGTCGAGGGCTACACCGAGAGCGCCGCCATGGGCCACCTCGCCGGCACGAACGCAGCCCGCCTCGCCCGCGGCGAGGAGCCGCTGATCATGCCGCAGGGCACGATGATGGGCGCGCTCGCCCACTACATCACGACCAAGGAGGGCACCCTCCAGCCCATCAACTCAAACTGGGGCCTCGTCCCTCCCGTCCCGAAGAAGGAGAACGGCCGGCGCCTCACCAAGCCCGAGAGGCGCCGCCGGCAGGCGGCGTCGGCGCTCGCGGCGCTCGACGCCTTTGTCGTCGCCACGGTCGGGCTCGCCGGCTAGACCACAGCAGCTCGCGGCAGACTTCGGACGCCCTTGCCGTCGAAGGGACGGGAATGTCTCGGGCATGCCACCGGGATCTTCCGTATGGCGCCGGGCGGACGCCGCCGCGTTCCCGCGGTAGCCCTCACGCCGCAGCGGTAGTCCCGCCGCCCGCCGGGATCACAGCTTCGCCGAGGCCTTGGTCTGTAGCGCGGCATCCAGGATCGTCTCGACGAGGCCCTCGAACGTGATGCCGGCCCTCTCGGCGGCGAGCGGGAAGGTCGAGGTCTCCGTAAAGCCTGGGATGGTCTTTACGTCTATGACCTGCGGGGTGTCGTCCTCCACTATCGTGTCCATGCGGGCAAAGCCGGAGCAGCCCAAAGCGCGGTAGGCGATGAGGGCGATCTCCCGGAGGCGGTCGGCCGTCTCGGGCGCGACCTCGGCCGGGATGGCGAAGTCCGTGGCGCCGGGCGTGTACTTTGCCTCGAAGTTGTAGGCTCCCTCCCTGGGCCGGATCTCGACGAGGCCAAGGATCCTCGGCTCCTCGCCGGCGGGCTCCAGGATCGGGACGGAGACCTCCGTGCCGTCCACCCAACCTTCGAGCAGGATCTTGGCGTCGTACCCGAACGCCTCGTAGACGGCGTCGAGCAGCCCGTCTTGCCCCTCCACCCGGGAGAGCCCGAAGCTCGAACCCTCCCTGGCGGGCTTGACGACGAGCGGGTAGCCAAGGGAGTCTGCGGCGAGGCCGAGGGCGGCGGAGGCGCCCATCTCGTTCATCGCCCGGCGCAGAAACGTGCGGGATGGCGGCGTCCGGATGCCGGAGGCCCGCAGCGCCCGCTTGGCGTAGTCCTTGTCCATGCACCGGATCGAGGACAGGGGGCCGCTCCCGGTGTACGGGATGCCTAAAGTTTCGAGCAGGGCCTGGACCGTGCCGTCCTCGCCGCCGGGGCCGTGCAGGCAGACGAAGGCCGCGTCGGGGGCGGTCTCCATGAGGGCCGCTGTCGTACCCTCCTCGATGTCCAGGGGGTGAACCTCGTGGCCGAGGCGTTCGAGGGCGTGCTGGACGCGCCGGCCCGTCACGAAAGAGACGTCCCGCTCCATCGAGTGCCCGCCGCGCAGGACGGCCACGCGCGCCACGGCGGCCTAGCCCTCCGCGCCGGGGGCGAAGCTCGCGGAGCGTTGCCCGCCCTTCTGGCCGCGGCCCTGGCCCCGGCGCGAGCCGCGCTCCATGTCGCTGCGCAGCTCCATGCGCTCGCGGGTGGTCTCGGCGAGGATCTCCACGCCGCGCCGGATCTTCTCCGGCTCCACAAACGAGAAGTTGAGCCGCATGTGGTTCTTGCCGGCCCCGCCCGCGTAGAAGCCTTCGCCCGGGACGTAGGCGACGTTCTTCGCGATGGCCCGCGGCAGCATCGCCGTCGCGTCCAGGTAGGAGGGGAGCGTGGCCCATACGAAGAGCCCGCCCTCGGGATGGGTCCAGTGGACCTCTCTGGGCATGAACTCGGCCAGGGCGTCGAGCATCGCGTCGCGGCGCTCGCGGTACATACCGTTCAGCCGCTTGACGTAGGCCCTCCAGTCGGCGTTTCGGAAGTAGGATGAGATCATCATCTGCGAGAGGTTGGAGGAGCACAGGTCCGCCCCCTGCTTGCCGACGTTGATCTTGTGCAGGATGCCGGGCTGGGCGTGGACCCACCCGAGCCTGACCCCCGGCGCGAAGATCTTGGAGAAAGTACCCAAGTAGACCACCCGGTCCACGTCCCCTTGCTCCTGCTCAAGCGCCGCCAGCGTCGGTAGCGGCTCCCCCTCGAAGCGGAGCATCCCGTACGGGTTGTCCTCGACGATGATGAGGTCGAACTCGCGGGCGAGCTCCAGAAGCTCCCGCCGCCGCTCGGCGATCATCGTCACACCCGTAGGGTTCTGGAAGTTGGGTACGGTGTAGATGAACTTGACGTGGACGCCCTGCTTGCGCGCCCGCATCAGGGTCTCGCGGGCGGCGACCGGGATGATACCGGCCCGGTCCATCGGGGCGTGGGCTATCTTCGGCCGGTAGGCGGCGAAGGCGTTGAGGGCGCCCGCGTAGGTCGGCCCCTCGCACAGGACCGCATCCCCCTCGTCGAGAAAGACCTTGGCTACCAGATCCAGGCCCTGCTGGGCGCCTGTGGTGACGAAGACGTCCTCCTGCCTCGCTGGCGTCCCCTCGGCGTCCATGACCTCGACTATGACGTCCTTGATGGATTCGAGGCCCGCGGTCGGGCCGTACTGCAGGGCCTGGGCCGCGTCGGGGGCTATGCTCTGCGAGATCTCCCGAAACGCCTCCTCCCCGAAGGCCCTCGTGTCCGGGAACCCGCCGGCAAGCGAGATGATGCCGGGCCGACTGAGCGTCGCCATCAGGTCGCGGGTGACGGCTGACTTCATGCCCTTGACGCGCGTGGCGTAGAGAAAGTCGAAGCGGTCGAGGTCTACGAGCGGCAAGGGTCAATCCTCCCTGTTTACAAAGGTTTCGACGTCCCTCCAGCCGAGCCCCCGGGAGAGGACCTGCCAGAGCTCCGGCGGCATCTCGAAGCGGCTCGCGCCGCACCGGCGGCCCCGGACGGAGAGGGTTCTCAACGCCTCGTTGCCGGCGGCGAGCGCCGCCTCGTCGGCGACGGCCCCGATCAGGTACGCCTGCTCCACCGTGCCGCCGCCCTCCAGCACGAGCCCGACGCGCTCGACGAGGTCCCTGCCGACCACCGGCGCGAAGAGGTAGCCCGTGGTCGCCGCGAGCAGCCCGGATGGTTCGAGCACCAGGTCGTACTGCAGGGCGGCATCGTCCCCGGCGTACCGGACGTTCTTCAGCACGGTCCTGAAGGAGTTGTCCCTGGCGTGACGTTCGAGGCGGCCCCGGATCTCGCCCAGCTCCGCCAGCTCTTCGGGTGTGGGCTCCGGACCGGAGACGGCGTCCGACGTCACCCGCTCCCAGACCTCCTCGGGGAAGTCGATGCGCAGGGAGCCGGCGTTGGCGGAGAGGTGGACGCGGCCGTCCTGCCGCTCCAGCCCTTCGAGGCTCTCCACCCTTACCTCTTGCATGGCGGCGACTCTATCACAAAGGCTCGCCACTATGTAAACTTTCGCGCCATGAACGGCGCGCGAATAGTCTTCGTCACGGGCAACGAGCACAAGCGCCGGGAGGTGCGCGAGATCCTGGGCGTCGAGCTCGAGGCCGCGGACCTGGACGTCCCCGAGATACAGGGCGTGGACCCCGCCGAGGTCGCCGCCGCCAAGGCCCTCGCCGCCCGCGAGGCTTTAGGCTCCCCAAAGGCCTACGTGCTGGCCGAAGACTCAGGGATCATGGTCGAGGCCTGGAACGGCTTTCCGGGGGCGCTTACGAAGTGGCTCATGGGCAGCGTCGGCAACGAGGGGCTGCTCGGGATGCTCTCCGGGTTCGAGGACAGGTCCGCGCGGGCCGTCTGCGTCGCGGCGATCGTGGCGCCGGACGGGGGTGTCGAGACGTTCCGGGGGGAGGTGCGGGGGGAGATCTCGCCGGAGGCGCGGGGGGAGGGCGGTTTCGGGTACGATCCGGTCTTCATCCCGGAGTGGTCGGAGCTCACCTACGCGGAGCTCGGGGAGGAGAAGAACAGGGACTCCCACAGGGCGCGGGCCTTCCGGGCGGTGAGGGGATGGTTAGAAGAGGCGTGAAGGCAGGGTATATAGCGGTCTGGGGGAGGGTTTCGGATGCGTTCCGAAACCGGCGCTTTTGGTATTCTGTCATAGGGTTAGGATCTCGGAGAGGGAAGGGGCCGCGAATGTCGGCAGAGAACGAACAGTCGGAGAACGGTGGCGGCGTAGCCACGAGCAGCGAACGCCTGGTGGACCTGTACACGGAGATGGTCCGCGTCAGGGCCTTCGAAGAGGCCTGCCAGAAGGGCTTCAGGCAGGGAAAGATCGGCGGCTACCTCCACGTCTACATCGGCCAGGAGGCCGTCGCCACGGGCTTCCTCGACTCCTATAAAGAGGGCGACAAGGTCATCACCGCCTACCGCGACCACGCCCACGCCCTTCTTCTAGGTACGGACCCGAAGGAGGTCATGGCCGAGCTATACGGCAAGGGCACCGGGATGGTCAAGGGCAAGGGCGGATCTATGCACCTCTTCGACGTCGAGCGGGGTCTTATGGGCGGCTACGGTATCGTCGCCGGCCACATACCTCTAGGCGTCGGCTTCGCCTACGCGATGCGGTACCAGGAGACCGACCACATCACCCAGATCTACCTCGGCGACGGCTCCATCTCCAACGGCGCGTTCCACGAGGCGGCCAACCTCGCGGGGCTCTGGGGCAAGGACGGACTCTGCCCGGCCCTCTTCATCATAGAGAACAACCAGTACGGGATGGGCACCTCCGTCGAGCGGACCACCGCCATGACCGACCTCGCCGCCAAGTTCGACGCCTACGGCATCGAGAACGAGAAGGTTGACGGCATGGACGTCGAGGCCGTCCTCGAGGCCGCCGAGAGGCTCACGGAGCAGGTCCGCGAGACCGGCAAGCCCTACGCCATCGAGGCGCTGACGTACCGGACGGCCCCCCACGGCGCGGCGGACTTCTTCGAGAAGTACCGCGAGAAAGAAGAGATCGAGGAGTGGCGCAAGCGCGACCCGATAGGGATGCTGGAGAAGAAGCTGCTCGAGAACGACGCGGCCGACGAGGATAAGCTCGAGGAGATCCGCTCGGAGGCCAAGGAGATCGTGGACGAGGCCGTGAAGTTCGCCGACGAGAGCGAGGAGCCCGAGATAGACGAGCTCTACACCGACGTCTACGCGGGCGCCGACGAGTACATGGGGGAGGAGTAGCGAAGCTATGGCGGAGACAAAGACCTACCGCGAGGCGCTCCGGGAGGGCATGGTCCACGAGATGGACCATGACGAGTCCGTCGTCCTCATGGGCGAGGACATCGGCGTCTACGGCGGCACCCACCTCATCACCGATGGCCTCATAGACGAGTACGGCCCGAAGAGGGTCATAGACACGCCCATCAGCGAGGGCGGCTTTACGGGGGCTGCCATCGGGATGGCGATGATGGGCATGAAGCCCGTCGTCGAGATGATGACCTGGAACTTCTCTTTTCTCGCCTCGGACCAGATCATCCAGAACGCCGCAAAGGTCCGCTACTTCTCTGGCGGCCAGGTCGAAGTGCCCCTAGTCATAAGGGGGCCGAACGGCGGCGGCGTCCAGCTAAGCGCCCAGCACACGCATTCTCTAGAGAACCTCTACGGCCACTTCCCCGGTCTCAAGGTCGTCAGCCCCGTGACGCCCAACGACGTGAAGGGCATGATGATCACGGCGATAAGGGACCCGAACCCCGTGATCTTTCTGGAGGCCGGAGCCCTCTACGGTACGAAGGGCGAGGTCGAGGAGGGCGACAACGCCGTAGAGTTCGGCAAGGCGAGGGTAGCCCGCGAAGGCAAGGACGTTACCCTGATCGCCTACGGCCGCCAGGTGAACCTATGCCTGCGGGCCGCGAACACCCTCGAAGAGGAGGACGGGGTCTCCGCGGAGGTCATAGACCTGCGTTCGATCCGTCCCTTCGACGAGGAGACCCTCATCCGGTCGGTCGAGAAGACGCACCGGGCGGTTACGGTTCAGGAGCAGTGGCGGTGGTTCGGGGTCGCGAGCGAGGTCGCGGCGATCATCCAGGAGGGTGCTTTCGACTCGTTGGACGCGCCCGTGATGCGGGTGAGCGGGGCCGAGGTCCCGGCGCCATACGCCAGGAACCTGGAGCTTGAAGCCTTCCCGAGCGAGAAGCAGGTAACGAACGCGGCCCGTCGGGCGCTTTACATAGAGGAGAAGTAGGATGCCCGAAGTCATCATGCCCAAGATGGGCGACGCGATGGAGGAGGGTACCCTTCTCAAGTGGCTCAAGAGCGAGGGGGACGACGTCTCCGAGGGCGACGCCATCGCCGAGATCGAGACCGACAAAGTCACCCTCGAACTCGAAGCCGAGGACTCGGGCACCCTCGCCCAGCTCATAGCCTCGGAGGGCGACGAGGTACCCGTCGGCGGGGCCATAGCCTTTATAGCCGGCGAGGGCGAAGAGGTACCCGAACGCGGCGGCGAAAGCGGAGCTGGCGGCGAGGCCGAGGAAGAGGAGGGCGGCGAAAGCGGAGCTGGCGGCGGGACCCAGGCGACCGCCACGGAGACCGAAGAGGAAGTGTCCGAAGACGGCGGGGCGCAGGCCGAAGCGCCATCCGGCAACGGGGCGGGCGACGGTCAGTTCAGGGCTTCGCCCATCGTGCGCCGGCTGGCGCGGGAGAACGAGCTTGACCTCTCGAAGATAGACGGATCCGGCCCTGCCGGCCGCATCGTCGAGCGCGACGTGAAGGCCGCCATGGAGCGCGGCGATGCCAGGGCGGATGGCGGGGCGGCCCAGGCCGACGGCCAAGCGGACGGGCAGGCCGACGGGCAGGCCGACGGGCAGGCCGACGTCGCGGCCCCCGAGCAGCCGTCCGAGGGCCAGGCCCAGATGCAGGGCTTCCAGCCGGCCCGCCTGCCGGAGCCGACGGAGGCCGAGGGCACGCAGCTCGTCGAGCCCACGCGCATGATGAAGGTCATCGGCGAGCGGATGACCGAGGCCAAGCAGCACGTCCCGCACTTCTACGCCACCGTAGAGGTGGACATGAACAACGCGATGGCCCTGCGCAAGCAGCTCAACGCCCAGCT
>CADCUW010000047.1 GCA_902805985.1 uncultured Rubrobacteraceae bacterium | reverse complement strand
GCTCTCCAAGTAGACCAGAGCCGCACATCATCGAAGCGGAGGGCCGGGGCACGACACCCCGGCCCTCCGCTTTGCCCCTATTCACCAGAGTGCGTGGAAGAAGTGTTCTCCGAACTTTACTCCGAAGGGTTTCTCCGGAAACGAGGCTGTACGGGGTGTCCCCAAAAACCTGCCTACTACTCGGGGGGCGGCGGTATCTCCAGGCCGTACCTCCGGCCGATCTCCACGATCCTCCCCACGTCCGGGGGACCCTCGGGTCCGGAGGACCCCTCCGTCACGGGTTCGCCCGCCTCGAGGAAGAACCTCTCGAACCCACCCGGCGTGATGACCGCCAAAACTCGGCTGGGCGAGGTCCCCACGTTCCTGAACGTGTGCAGGGTGCCCCTGGGAGCGTGCACGCACGTCCCCACGTCCGCCGGGACGGTGCCCCCGCCGAGCAGGAACTCGACCTCCCCCTCCAGCACGCAGAACGCCTCGTCCTCGTTAGCATGCCGGTGCGGGGGCGGGCCGCCGCCGGGCGGGGTGGTCTCCTCGATCATCGAGTAGGCGCCTCCGGTGTCCTCGGCGGAGAGCCTCACCTCGATCAGGTCCCCAATCAGCCACACTGACTCGCCCTCGCCCGGGGCTGTGTGGGTCCTGCTGCTGCTGCTGCTCTGGCCTTCCGGCATTCGGCTTCCTCCTCGCAAAGGGCTTCCCTCGACCGAAGGATGGTGGCACACGGCGAAGTCTCGCGCACCTGGCAGGGGTCTATCCACTGGGGTGCGTGGAAGGGTTGTTCTCGGAACTGTGCCCCAAGGGGGGATCGCTCAGTCCGTCGAGACTGGCTGCTGGGGGGCGTAGAGGCCCCCCGGTATGAGCAGCGGGTTAATCGTCCAGAGGGTCTCGTAGGGCTCCCCGGTAAGGGACGCGTAGCGGCTGGTGACCGTGATCCCCTCGTGAAGTTCCATCTCCCGAAGCAGGGGCACGAGGTTGGCGTGGTGGTCCTAGACGGTGGCGATCTCCGCCCCGGGCGCCAGGTAGCTCATCCCGTCCCTGAAGTGGGGCAACTCGCTCAAGGGGACGACCTCAGAGTCCCGCCGGTAGCTCACGGAACTTTCCATGGGCGCGGAGAACTCGAACGTTACGTTCCTGGTGTCGCCCCTGCCGATGTTGGCGATGACGACCTCGACGAGGGTGCCATGGCGGTACTCTGCGGTAACCACGACCTGGGGGCGTTCGTGGGAGGTGCGGCCCTCGCGAATCTCGTCGAGGGTGCCGCGGTTGACCTCCACCTGCTTTTTGAACACGGTCACCTGGTAGGCGAACAGGGCCGCAAGCAGCAGGCTGCCGATAGCGGAAACCGTCTGCGCTATGGTTGCGAGCTCCACTTCGCCCCCACCTCCTCCTACTTCGTCGCCTGCGGAAGCAAGCTTACCCCTTTGGGTGAATAGGGCGCGCTCTTTGCCCCCTATAAAACCGAGCGCGTGGAAGGCTTGTTCTCAGAACTTCTCCGTAACCCGTGCGGCCCAGGCGCGGTCTCATGACACAACAGGAGCAATAGCGGGGCCCACCGGTGGGCCCCCGACGCCCGCAGGGACCTTGGCGGGGGAGAAGGAGGAGCGGCATGTACGCGCGGGTAAACACGATAGAGGGCTCCCTGGGCAGAATCGACGACGCCACGCGCCACATCCGGGAGCAGACCATGCCCCAGCTGAGGCAGATGGAAGGGTTCGAGGGGTTCATCGCCCTCGGCGATCGGCAGAGCGGCAAGATGCTCGGCGTATCATTCTGGGAGAGCGAGGAGGCCCTGCGAGCCACCGAGCAGGCGGTGTCCGACGTGCGCAGCGGGGCTGCCGAGGCCGCCGGCGGGATAGTGGCGAGCGTGGAGGAGTACGAGGTCCTCGTCAACGAGGCGCCTTCGTCCGGGCCGTTGGGAGCTGTCACGGACACGGTGGGCGGTGTGACGGACACGGTCGGCGGGACCACGGGCAACCTCCTTGGGGGCGGGGAGAAGAAGGGCTAGCGAAAGGCGACAGACAAGCACCGACGCAAGAAGAGACGAGGACCGGGACCTATAACGCCCCGGCCTTCGCTTCTTGCCCCTATCCATCTGGGGGCGTGGAAGGATAGTTCCCCGAAGTCCGTGGGGCCCCGGCCGACCGTACGGTGGTCGGTCTCGCGCCGGACGGTAGGCCGAGTGTACAGTTGGGCCATGACAGAAGAAGGTGCCGTTCTCGAAGAACTGATGGACTACCTCGGGGAGGCCTCCGGGAGCATCCGGGCTTCCCGCCGCCTCTTGGCGGAGCACGCGTCGGACGACGATCCCGGGCACCTGCGGCTGTTGGCGCGGCTCTCTGAGGCGCTGGACGCGACGGAGAGGGCCTCCAGGGAGGCCCGCCGTCAGCGGGGCATCGGCTAGCACCGAACTTCTTTCTGAGAGGGTTCTCGGAACTTCGCGTGTAGCGGTTCTCCGAAGGTCGTCCGCTAAGGGTCGGGAACCTCGAACTCGAAGGTCCAGGGGCCGCAGATCACCCTGATGCCGTCCGGCGAACCGCCGGGGGTCACGCCGCGGAGGTACTCCACAGTCAGCGACCAGCGGCCGCCCTCCGGCTGCCCGGGAGCAGGTGCCGCCTTCGCCCCCAACCAGTCCCGCCGCAGACGCGGCGTCCACAGGCGCCCGTCGCTTGGGGGATCGAAGCGGACGATCGCCCGCGGCTTCGCCAGGGAGTTCACCACCCGCTTCAGGGTGAGCGTCATCCCGTTCGCCTCGGCCTCCCGGCCGACCTCGACAACCGGGACGCGACGCACGGGGACCTAGAGGTCGAAGACGAACGGCCCGATGGGCGGCCTCGGCCCCCCGGCGCCCTTCCTCCTGTCTCCTCTGCTGGCCCTTCCCGGGACGAGGGGATCGGCAACTGCTCGAGGGAGAACTGGAAGCGGAGGCGGCGGCTGGTGCCCGGTTGCAGATTCTCGGGGGGAGCGAAGACCGCCGAGTTCGCCTTCGGCGCCCGTCTCGCCTCCAGGCTGTTCGCAGGCCCCGCCTCCTCCATGCTTGCTCGGACCAGGGAGAAGTACTTGCCGGCTTCGTCGGTGAGACGGCCGTAGTGCGGCGGGAGCGCTTCGGGGGGATTGTCGGCGAGGGCGGAGGGCTCCCCGGTGGCGCTGCGCCGATCGTCCCTCAGGTCTTGCACGCCGAAGTCTATGATCACGAACCCCTCTCCGGCGCGGACGTCCTCGATGGTGACCCTCACGCCGTCTATGGTCTGGGTCCGGTTCACCCCTCCCCCGATGCATCCGTCTGCTTCCTTTCGGTTAGGCCTTCGCGCCGTCGGGGGCGACGTCCCGGTCTGGCGTCGCCGGACTCGGAACGTTCCGGCATCCGATGGCTGGGATTAGTGGCCGGGCGCATCGAACTCGAACCTCCACGGACCGCGGATCCACCTCTCCCCGACCTCCTCGTGGCACGCCTCGGCGGCCTCGGCGTCGTCGAAGGGACACTTCGGCATGCCTTCCATCGTCGCCACCTCCAGCGACGATCGGCTCTTCAAAGGGCCCTTCAAAAGGAGTTTCTGGCAGCCACCGGATGTGACGCCCCTCATCGATCCGCTCGAACCCCAGCCGCCGAAGTCCGTGCCCTTCCCGCCGTGGAGGAACCACGAACGCTCGTCATCTGGGGCCTTGTAGCAGACCACCGCCTCTGGCCTGCCGGGGGAATCGATCACCCGGTCCAGCGAGAGCGTAACCCCTTTGGCCGTGACCTCTTGGCCGACATCGACGACCTGGACGGCCCGCACGGGGACCTCGAAATCGAAGACGAAAGGCCCACTCTTAAAGGGTTCCTCGGGCGGCAGTCGTTCTTGCCCCAACTGAACCACCGGCATCTCCACGAGGGGAACCTTGAGGCTGAATCGGTGCTTCTCTCCGGGGTCGAGCTTCTGCTCGGGCCGGAAGGCCGCCATGTTCTGCAGGGGTCCTCTCGCCATGTTGTCCGGTCCCTCGGAGACGGACCCGGAGTTGTTGACCATCCGGAATTCGGTGCCGCTCTCGTCGGTGAGCTCGACGATGTCGCTGCCCAGGCCTCGCTTCTGGAGCTTCTCTTTGTCTCCCTCGAAGCCGAGAAGGGGTTGGAGCTCGGCGGGGTGTTCGCCGACGCGGCGCCCTTTTGTTAGGTCCTCGACCTCGTAGCCCACGACGACGTACTCCTCCTCGGCGTAGACGGAGTTGAGAGTGACCATCGCGCCGCCGGCGGTCTTCTGCGTCTCCAGCCTCTGGCCGGCGGCGTAGGCCGCCGGGCCCACGTTCTGGGCTTCGGGCTGCAGGCCCAGGTATGTCCGGTAGAGATCGTCGCGAACCGAGTACACCGACGCGACGAATACCAGCGAGAGAAGGAGGAACGCGAGGGCCCAGCCCCCACACGTTCGGGGCAACAGCCACGATTTCAGGCGCTCCGCCAAAGCCTACCCGCGGCCTTCCCACAAGGAGTAGAGCAACCTTCCGCGCTCCGCCCGTACCTCAAGGTGTCCCTTGTCCGCCAACTCATATAGCATCCGGTTGGCCTGCTCCACGGACAGCGAAGTCTCCAGGGCGACCCCGGCTACCGTGAGTTGCCCGTGACGCCGGATGGCTTGCAGAAGCTCTTTCTCCTGCGCAGCTGCCGCCCACGGCTCCTCCCGTCGCGCTCTGCGCAACCTGCTCACGAACCCTGCCGCCCCGCGGGTGGCTCCGGCGCCTCGACCGAGCCGTCGGACACGGCCAGGGGCTCGCCGGCGTGGTCCCTGAGCAGGAGCCACCCGAGCAACGCCACGCCGACGAACGGCAGGCCCTGGCCGACGCCCATGACGATCGCGCCCACCACCGGGTTACCCCCCCACATCTCGAACCAGGCGCCGAACTCGTAGCTCAGCGCCATGAGAGCGAGCAGCGCCAAAGGCAGGACGCGCAGGCGGGCCGGCAGGCGCCCATTGAGGGCCGCCGCCACGCCTAGGAGCAGGAACCCCAAGAACCACGAGCCGAAGGCGAGCGGGAGCACAGCGGAGCCCGCGTACCACAGCCACTCGAAGGGGGCGAAGAGCGCCCAACCCGAGGCCACCTGGTGGACGGCCGCGTACCCGCTCGTGGCGAGCAAGAGCGCGGCCGCGACGGCCGCGCAGATCGCGCCTGCCCCGGCCAGCACGCCCGGACGAGCTTCGCTGGAACGCGCCACCACCGCACCGTACAGCCCGAACAGCCCCAGGGAGGAGAGCGAGAGGGCGCTCAGGAGCATGGTGAACGTCAAGAACCGCGTGAACGGGTCGCTTATGTAGGGGTTTCCCGCCAGGTGCCCGAGGGCCCCGAGCAGAGAGTACTCGATCAGGTGAAAAGCCACCCCCAGGGAGCCGCCGACCAGCGCGCAGAGCGCCCCCCACCACGCCACCGCCCCTGGCCCCGCGGGCAGGTAGCCGTTCCTCCTGAACGCCGCGCCCCTCTCTTGTAAGGCGGTTAAGAGCAGGTCCGGCAGCGCCCGTGCCCAGAGCAACACCATCCCGCCGGAGCCCCCACTCTGCCGCTCCTCCCGGCACAGATCCCCGAAGTAGCCGACCATCTCGTCCGCGTAGCGCCGGCGCACCTCCTCGGGGTAGGCGCGCATTAATTTCCGGTAGACCCGCTCGGACGCTGCATCGCCCCGATCGCTAGCAACGCCAGGCCTCACCTCACACCTCCCCGGTAAACGACGCGCCCCGACGGCGCGAAGAATCCCTTGGCCTGCGCCGTGCGCACCACGTCCTCCAGCCTGGCGAGTTCGGCCGCCAGCACGCGCTCGCCGAACCCGGTGAGCCGGTAGTAGCGGCGCCTGCCCGCGTCGTAGCCGCCGCGCCCGTCGTCGGCCTCCTCCTCCTCGGCTGGCCCTTCGGACTCCTCGACCAGCCCGCCGTCCACCATGCGCTTCAGCGAGCCGTACAGCGTGCCAGGACCCAGGCGCATCTTTCCCCCCGTTCGCTCCCTGACCTCGGCCCCGATCCCGTAACCGTGGCGCTCCTCGTCGGCCAGGGCCAAGAGGATGTTCAGCGCCACCGGCGTCAGGGGCAGCAACCCCTCCGCGTCCGCCCGCCTCTCCGCGCCCACTCTGTCCTCCTATCTCCGTGTACGAGTCCACTCGCGATGCATCACTTACGGATGCATCGTGAACAGTATAATGGTCCCGAGACGCTAGAGCAACCCGAGGTGGGGATGGCCGGAGAGTTATCGCAACGCGCGCACGACGTGGTCCTGCTGGCCCGGGGGTGGGCGCGCACCTTCGGCCACCACCTCGGCACCGCGCACCTGCTTTTGGGGCTGTTGAGCGAGGGCTAGTCCGTCGCGGCCCAGGTGCTACGGAAGCTAGGCGTCGGGGTTGATGAGGCGCGCGGGCAGGTAGAGACCGTCGAGGTCTTGCGCACCCGCGTGCGCGCCCGCGAAGCCGACGAGGACGACCCCTTGGACCAGGTACCCTGGACCGAGTAGAACGCCGCGCGTGGCCGGAGGAGCCGCCCCCGATTGCACGTTCCGTCCCTGCAATAGCCGAACACCCCGGCCGCCGCCACGGGACGTTGCGTTGTTAACATCGCGTATTATTCCCCGATCCAACGAGTACACAGAAGAACGTGAACTGCACAGAGGGGTTGTTCCGCGAAGTTCTCGTGTAGGGGGTTCTCGGAAGTTCGTGTAGCCCCCGCCCGCTGGGCATGGCCTCCGGGAGGCCCAGAGCGACCTCCCGAGGTACCTTTTAGGGGTGTCTCTCTTGCTCTAAGGCCGCGCTTCGAACACCAGATTGAAAGGCGTCTCCGCTGCCCGACGGAAGCGGCCGAACCCGCCGGCGGTGACGACCTCGCGTATGCGGGACTCGCCTGCCTGGGCGCCCAGGGCCATGCCCCCCTCCTGGTCCTTCGCCGCCGGCACGCACAGGGCGGTTGAGGCCGAGTAGTAGATCCTGCCCACCGGGTTTAGGTTGTCCTCGAGCCGGTCGCCCGCGAGGGGCTCCACGATCATCCACGTCCCGTCGGGTTTCAGGCTCCCTTTGACGTGGGCCGAGGCCCCCACGGGGTCGCCCATGTCGTGGAGGGCGTCGAAGACCGCCACGAAATCGTAGCCCTCTCCCGGGTACTCGCTGGCAGGGGCGACCTCGAAGCTGCACCTCTCGGAGATCCCCGCCTCCCCGGCGGTCCGCCGGGCGGCCTCTATCGAGCCCTCGTGGTAGTCGAAGCCGACGAAGGTGGAGTTGGGGTATTCCCGGGCCATTATGATCGTCGAGGCCCCGCGCCCGCAGCCGATGTCGGCCACCTTCGCCCCCGAGCGCAGCTTCTCCTCGACGCCCTCGAGCGCCGGGATCCAGGAGCCGATCAGGTTGCCTATGTAGTTTGGCCGGAAGAAGCGTTCGGTGCCCTCGAAGAGGTCGTGGTGGTGCTCGTGCCAGCCCATGCCCCGCCCCGCGCGGATCGCCTCGGCGATGGGTCCGGCGTCCTTGATCATGGAAGCCGCCACCTGCAGCCCGCCGGGCACGAACAGCGGGTTGTACTCGCTGGTCAAGGCGAACGCCTGCTCTGGAGGGAGCCGGAAGCCCCCGGAAGCGGGGTCGTACTCGATGTAGCCGCTGGCCGCCTGGGCGGACAGCCACTCTCGCATGTAGCGTTCGTCGGTGCCGGTGCGCTCGGCCAGCTCTTGTGGGGTGAGTGCTTCGCCGTCGGCCATCGCTTTGTAGAGCCCCAGCTCGTCTCCGATGAGTACCGTGGCCGCGTGAGCCACGGCACCGACGTCCCCGACGAACTTCCCGATGAACTCGTTCAACTTGTTCTCGTCGATGGCCGGTTGCGTCGTCATGGCCTTCCTCCTTCTGTAGGGTCCTGCCCTCTCTGCCGCCACATCGCAGATCGGCGCAGGTTGTTCCACCTGGTCTCGGGCATGCCCGAACAGCCCTCGTCGCCGGCAGCTTCCCGGCGGCTGCGGCCAGCCGATTGGGTGGCTTTTTTGCTCCTTTCGCCTGCGGCATGTGCGTTCTCCTCTGATGGTGGACCCCATGGTGTCCCAACGTATCCCCCAACCGCGTGATTTATGGTCCTCCCGGAAAGAAAACCGGCCGGCAGGCACGATACTCAGGCTCGCAGGGCTTCCCCGTAGCTGAGCAGACGGACCACCGCGTCGCTCCACAGCGCCGCCGCGTCCCGCGTCTGGGGAAGGCGGCGCGGTTGGTCGAACCTGAACCGCAGTTCTCCGCCCTCCTGCAGAACAGAGAATCCAAACTGCTCCCGGAGCCCGCGCCGCAGTCGG
>CADCUW010000046.1 GCA_902805985.1 uncultured Rubrobacteraceae bacterium | reverse complement strand
GGCGTCGATCAGGTAGATGGCGGGCCAGTAGCGGTTGTCGTAGGCGTCCCACGTGGCGTAGCCGTTGTCCAGCACGACGGGGTACTCGATGCCCGCCTCCCGCACGGCGGCCTCCACGTTGGCGTACTCCCGCTCGAACCCGAACTCCGGCGTGTGGACGCCTACGACCTGCAGCCCGTCGTCTGCGTACGCCTCGTGCCAGGCGTTTAGATGGGGCTGGACGTTCTGGCAGTTAAAGCAGGTGTAGGTCCAGAACTCCAGCAGAACGACGTTCTCCCCGGCGGCATCCTCTACGGAGAAGCCGTCCGCGTTCACGAAGCCGGACGGGTTGGAGATCTCCTCCGCCCGCCGGTACTCGTCTTCTTTCCCGGAGATCCGCTCCGCGTCGGAGATGACCGGGGCCGCCCTCCCTTCCGCGGCGCGGTCTTCGGGGCCTTGCTCTTGCTTGCGGGCGGACGATGGGGGCGCGCTCGCCTTACGTTCGCCCTCGGCGGCATCGGGTGTCTCCTCGACGAGCGGGGCCTCTGGAGATGCCTGCTTCTCGGCGGGGGGTGTGTTCTCGCTGGCTTCAGCCGAGACGGAGCCTCTGGCGTCGAGGCGCAGCTCGATAAAGGCGATGGCGCAGACTACCGCGACCAGGGCGAGGACGAGCAGGACCGGACGCGGGGCCACGGATCTCACAGAAGCACCTCGTTCAAGAGCTGGAAGTTGGCGAGCAGGCTCAGCTTGTTCGTAAAGACGAGGACGCCGAGCCCGATCAGGACGCCCCCGAACGCCACGTGCAGGCGCGCCGCGGCCCTGCGGTGCCCCTTCAAGAACGACAGGACCCGCGAAGGGAAGAGGCCGACGAGCAAGAAGGGTGCCCCGAGCCCACCGGCGTACGCGAGCAGCAGGGGGAAAGCCGCGGCCGGCTGCGTGGTCGCGAGGGCGAGCGTGCTCCCCAGGATCGGCCCGACGCACGGCGTCCACGCCACGGCGAAGGACGCCCCGAACAGCAGGGGCGCCAGGTGCCCGGAACGGTGATGCGGGGAGCGTTGGCGGTCGAGCAGCGGGAGACGAAGCAACCCCGTCAGGTGCAGTCCGAGCAGGATCACGACCGTCCCCGCCGCCCGCGAGAGCCACGCGAGGGCCTCCGTCGCCACCCCCTGAAACGCCGCCCCAAGCGTCACCCCGAGCCCGGCGAAGACCACCGAAAACCCGGCCACGAAAAGCACCGTGCCGAGTAGTACGTCCCGCCGCCTCAAGTCGGAGATATCGAGCGAAGTACCCGCCAGTTGGGCGAGAAAGGCCGGGATGACGGGCAGCATGCACGGCGACAGGAAAGACGCGAGCCCGGCGACCGCAGCGACGACGAGCGTCGGTTCAACCATGCCAGCCTTCCACCAGGGCCCCGTTCCGTCTATCCATCCTACCAACCGATGCGTTCAGCCCGACGCGGTGATTCTCACACGCGCCGGTGCGCGCAACAACGGTGGCCCGGTCCAGACCACTGAACCGTAAGGAAGGCGTAAGGTGTAAGGAAGGCGTAAGGTTCCGCGCAACGACCGGGGATCGCCGGACCCTCCGCCGGACTCTCCTAGGCGCGGCGGAGTGTGAAGCGGAAGCGCGAGCCCCGGTCCGGTCCGCTCTCTACGTCCATGGTGCCGCCGTGCGCCTCGACGAGGCCCCTGGCTATCGCCAGGCCGAGGCCGGCGCCGGGGTCGTCGTCCGACGCGCGGCTGCGCGACCTCTCGGCACGGAAGGAGCGCTCGAAGACGCGGGGCAGGTCCTCCGGGGCGATGCCCTCGCCGGTATCTGAGACCTCGACTCGGACCTCAACGCCCTGCCGGGCGGCGCGCAGGGCCACGGTGCCGTCGGCCGGGG
>CADCUW010000045.1 GCA_902805985.1 uncultured Rubrobacteraceae bacterium | reverse complement strand
CTCGATGGCGGCCTCCATGCGCGCGTAGCGGATGGCGCTCGGCCCCATGTCCACCCCACGACGGCCCTGGCCGAGGTCCATCGGGACCCCGAAGATACCCACGGGCGCGCGTCCTTTCTCAGGCAAAAGAGACCCCTCCGGAGCGACGCGGGTCGGCCGCAGCCTCGAACGTTCCCTCTGTCGTCAGCCTCACGGCGTTGACCCCGCCGAAGTACATGTTGGCCTCCTCGTAGGGTAGCACCCGCCCGAAGCGTCCCACGTCGGCGACCCTGGCCCCGTCCTCGTAGGCGAAGAGGTCACCCTCGGCGTGGAACCGGGGCGCCAGGACGGCCTCCTCGACACCCATCCCGAAGTCGAGCACGTTAACGAGCGTCTGCAGGATGGCGGTCGGTATGCGCGAGGCTCCGGGGGAACCGAGCGCCACGATCCCACCCTCAGCCGAGGAGACGACAGTCGGGCTCATGCTGGAGACGAGACGCTCTCCCGGCGCCAGGGCGTGGAAACCCCTCGGGTTGAGCTCCGGCTCGCCGAGGCTGTTGTTGAGCGGTATCCCCGTGCCAGGCACCACGAGCCCTGAGCCGTACCCCATGCTGGCCGTGATCGAGACCGCCAACCCTTCGGCGTCAACGCAGGAGAGGTGGCTCGTCTGCGGCGACCCGAACCCCTCGAAGATGCGCCGGCGCTGCGACTTCGCGTACTCCTCGCCCGTCAGACGGGCTGCCACGCGGTCGTTACGCGTGCCGTCGAGGTACTGCGTCTCCCGGTCCCCGAGTGCGAGCCTCATGGCGCCGGCCATGACCGTGGCGTACTCATCGTCCGGCATGGCCGCGAGGTCGTAGGCCGAGACGACCCTGAGCATCTGGGCGAGCGTGGGGCCGCCGGCCGAGGGAGGCCCGTTCGTGTACATCTCCCCCGCCCCGTAGCGCACGCTCATCGGCTCCCTGATGACGGGCCGGTACTCGGCGAGGTCGGCCTCCGTGAGGATCCCTTCCATCTCGAGGATGTAGGCGGCGATGGCGCGTGCCAGATCCCCCTCGTAGAGGAGGTCAGCACCTGCCTCTCCGACGGCCTCAAGCGTATCCGCGAGCTCGGGGAAGCGCACCTCCTCGCCCTCCCGGTAGACCCGGTCACCCGTGTAGAAGTGGCGCCGCGTCTCGTCGGTGAGCCTGAGCACCTCCTCGGCGACGGAGAACCATAGCCCCGAGGTCCTGCACAGCCTGAACCCGTCCCGCGCGAGCCTGACGGCCGGCGCGAGCGCCTCCCGGAGCCCCAACTTCCCATGCCGGGCCAACAGCGTCTCCCAGCCGCGCAGCGCGCCCGGCACCGCGACCGCGGCCCCGCCAACTATGGACTCGACCCCGGCCCCGTACTTGAGCGTCACCGACTGCGGGCTTCCCCCCGCGCCAAAGGCCGAATTCGGAAGGCCCTTGCCCGGCATCACGTCGTAGTAGTCCACGAGTTCAGCCGCCCCGTCCGATTTGCGCACCAGGGCGAACCCACCACCCCCGATGGAGCTCATCAGGGGCTCCGTCACGCTCACGGCGGCGGCTGCGGCCACGGCCGCGTCGGCGGCGTTCCCACCGGCGCGGAAGACCTCGGCGGCGGCATCCGCGGCATAGGGCGTGCCGGCTGAGGCGGCGAAGGAGGTCTCTGGGCCCGGGGCGTTCATAGTTGGCTATTATCCATGATCTTCTTCTCCGCGCCCGCAGATATGCTCAGAGCCCGCGTCTAAACGAGATGCGGCCGTCCACTCCGTTCACCCGACACTACCGAATATTCCCGTAACCGCATAGAGGAGAAAGGGCAGATGACAGTAATTCGCCCGCTTGTAACTCTCCACTGGAGGAATCAGCCCTGCCTCTCGCAGGAGAGCAATCGGCCGAGGCGCCTGGCTAGAGTGCCCCCGTCAACTGGTCAACTCACCGGGGGCACTCTCGTGCTCCAGGAGCCTCCAGGAACCTGACGCTATCGTCGTTCTCCATCCAGAACAATTTAGCCCTGCCGCATGACGCGACGGCCAACCTGGTTCGAGAACATGTCCTTCTTCGCAGGGATGTGTCTGCCTCGTACTCACAGCCCTCGCCGTCGAATAGCGGCTCGAGGAAGAGTCGATACCGTGGTCGGTCCGGTCGTCCGTAGCATCGAGAGAGGCGATCGCGAGTTGTGGAGGGCGCCCTGCATGCAGGATCGTGTAACCGGAGTTCGGGAAACGATGCGTTCACGCACTCAGGGCGACAGGAGCTATGCTCGATTCTCTTGGACGTAGATGCGAATCACCCTTCCTGCCCTGCGCTTGCGAGAGGTTGCTCCCGCGCAGCATTCCGAAACAGCCAGGCCGATCCGACAAACAGACCGACGAAGAATCCATTCAGGATCAAGGTCTCCAAGACTCCCGGCGGGCTCCCCGATCCCAACCTGAAGACCAGAGCGATCACGGCGACCAGCCCCTGAGCGAGGCCCGTCGCGAACAACGCGCGGGCCATTCCAGGTGGCCGGAAACGCGCGACGATGGCACCGATGATCCCGATTGCGAGCACCCCGAAATACATCGAGTTGGCGTTGTTGTCCTCAGACCCGATGATGCCAACGGCACCAGTCAACCAGACGAGGATGAATGCCGCCGCGAGCGCGATGCCGACGGCGGCTCGGTACGCAGTACTGACCACCTGCCTCGCTACCAGCACGAACGTGATACCGGTGCCGAAGATCATGGCTCCGGCGAAGACGAAATCGGCCATAGTCCAAGGCCATTCCGCCAGCAAGGGTATCAGCAATATGAACACTGTCGCGAGTGCAACGCCGACGATGGACCGGTATGCATTCCTGGCCAATGTAGTGCTCCTCTCCTTTAGCGCGGTGTACAGCAACTCCGGCAGGGTGCGGACCCACAGCGCCGCCAGCCCCAGGCCGCCGTCCTCCTCCAATTCCTCCCGGCACAGGTCCCGAAAACAGCGCACCATCTCCTCGCCGTACTCGCCTCGAAGCTCGCGCGGGTAGGCCCGCAGGAGCGCCCGGTAGGCCCGCTCCGAGGTTCCTACGGCCCGTTCGTGTCTCCCCGGAGAGGCCATCACGCCCCCTCCGGGCTCGGCTTCGGCAGTGGGAAGGCGCCCTTCTGGCGCGCGGCGCGCACCAGGCCGTCGAGCCTCTCGACCTCGGCAGCCAGTACCGCGCCGCCGAAGCCGGTGAGGCGGTAGTAGCGGCGCCGCTCGTCATCCGGGGCTTCGCCGGTGTCGGGCCTCTCCCCGGACTCCTCGATCACGCCCCCCTCCTTGAGACGCTTGATCGCCCCGTAGAGAGTTCCCGGTCCCAGCCGCACCCTACCTGCGGTCCTCTCCCTCACCTCCAGCATGATCCCGTACCCGTGGCGCTCCCCGTCGGCGAGCGCGAGCAGGACGTTCAGCGCCACGGGCGTCAGGGGCAGAAGGTCTCCCGGATCTCTCGAATGTTCCCCCGGCACGTCGTCCCCACCGCCCATGACACCACTCCCCTGCGCCGCTCTGTCTCTCGATGCATCGCGCAACGATATATTTTCCTGCCGCATAGTACGCCGCTTCATAACGCCTGTCAAGACGAGTTGGGCGCAGACTCTGGCGGCGAGTGTCCCGTCGTCTCGGATACACGGGGGAGTCACAAGCTGTATGGGAAGGGATCACCCCGCCACGCGAAGTAGCTCGCCAGGCCCCGGGCCAGACTACCCGGAACTAGAGGAGCATTTCCGATACAAGCAAGAGATACCTTTCTTATGTACGCATAGCCACGCGACCTCTCTGTTCTGAACATAAGAAATCCGCCCCCTATAACACGGGGGCTCCCGTAACAGCCGGGAAGGAGGTTCGCGTACCCTCGCAGGCCTCCGTAGATACCAGGGGCGTCCCCGCAGGCAGAACAGGAACGGGACGCTCTCGCCACGGACGGGGCATCATGCGAATAGGAGTCAGAAGGATATCGAAGGGGCCGATGCGGGAGACGCGTGGCGGCGTTTTACCTGCCGGTGACGCACTTTACTGAGTCACGGACGTTTTCCGAGCATTATTGGCTATCATACGCGGGCAGACGACCTGGCGAAAACGGGGGACGAGGATTTGGGCGAGGACGGGCGAAGGTTCAACTCGGCAACGGAGCAGGAGATCCTGAACGCCGAGGTCGCCGACTCCTACTTCCACCGCACGATGGAGATACTCCGCTCCCGCGGCCTGGAGGACACCCCGGTCCACGCCGAGCTCGCCTACAAGACCTCGGACCCCGACGCCTGGTTCGTGGTCGCGGGGCTGGACGAGGTAGCGTACCTTTTCGAGGACGTGCCGGTCGAGGTTCGGGCGGTGCCCGAGGGCACTATCTGCCGTCCCCACGAGCCGGTGCTGACCCTCTCCGGTCCCTACGGCGCCTTCGCCGAGCACGAGACGGCGCTGCTCGGACTGCTCTGCCAGGCGTCGGGGGTCGCCACGGGCGCGGCCCGGTGCCGGCTGGCCGCGGAGGAGCGGCCCGTCGTCTCTTTCGGGGCGCGGAGGATGCACCCGGCGATCGTGCCCATGATCGAGCGCGCCGCCTACCTCGGTGGCTGCGACAGGGTCGCCGTTGACCTGGCCGTCGGGCGTATGGACATCCCCGCCACCGGCACCACCCCCCACGCGCTGGTGCTCATGATCGGCTCCACGGCGGAGGCCGCGAAGGCCTTCGACGAGACGGTCGACCCCGAGGTCCCGCGCACCATCATCATCGACACCTTCGACGACGAGAAGTTCGGCGCGCTGCTGGCCGCCCGCGCGATCCCGGACTCGATCTACGCCATCAGGATGGACACGCCGGGCAACCGCCGCGGCGATTTCCGGGACCTGATGCGCGAGGTCCGCTGGGAGCTCGACCGGCACGGGTTCTCCCACGTCAAGATCTTCGCCTCCGGCGGCATCGACGTGGACTACATCCTCCACCTCAACCCCGTCTGCGACGCGTACGGCGTCGGCGGCGCCATCGCGGATGCGCCCATGATCGACTACTCCCTGGACATCGTCGAGGTGAACGGCGAGGACCGCTCCAAGCGCGGCAAGCGCGGCGGTCGCAAACACCTGTACGAGTTGGAGGACGGCTCGCGCCGCATCCTGCCCGCGAACGCCCCCCAGCCGGCCGGCTCCAGGGACGTGCTTCGTCCCGTCGAGGAGGCCACGCGAGGCGACGGCGTCCACGCCGTTCGGGACCGCGTGCTCGCCCAACTCGCCACCGGAGATTTCCCTCTCTGACCCGTTCCCAGGCGGCCTCTAGTCCTTTTGGGCTAGTCGGGCGTAACCACAATTAACGAGCGATATATCGTCTATTTGTGCGATGTAGAACCGCCACTTTGGGAGGATAATTACGTGTGTAAGGTCGAGATCACGGAGAGGAAAACGGGATGGAGCACACGGCCTCGGATACTAGCCCACTTACCTGCCCGTTCTGCGAAGCGTCGGAGCTTTCGGACTTCGGTCGCAACTCGGCGCGCTGCGACGCGTGCGGCGGCGTCCTCGGCGGCGACTTCCTGGACTCGCTGCGCCGGATCGTCACCCTCCCGGACACCATCGGCCGACACGCCTGCGAGTGCGGCCACCCCGAGATGCGCCGCCTCCCGGACAACGTCTACCGCTGTCCGGCCTGCGGCTCGGAGGTCCTTCCCCTCTCCGCCGCCAGCGTCTCCTGGATGAACCCGCCAAGGTCCGAGGCCTACCGCCAGGGCTGGCTGGACGGCCGCTTCGGAGAAACGGAGCTCCTCACCGAGAGCCGGCTCCTCGCCCGCTGGGACGCCGCCGATGACCGTCTGGACTTCTACCGCGGCCACCGCGCCGGACGCGAAGCCAGGGTCGGCAAGGGTCGGCTCCTGGAAGCGTCTTAGAGCGGTCCGTACAGAGGCTCTGAGGTTCTAGGTCTTGGGGTGTTGGAGGGCGAGGATGCCACGGACATTCGACCGTCTTTCGCCAATCCTGGCGGGAACGTCGTCGGGCTCCAGGCCGCGTACCGCAACCCTGATTGCCTCACAACCTGATGCCTGCCTTGAGACCGATCAGGTGCCGGCGGAGCTTATGACCAGGTAGTAGGCGCATTCCCCTCGCCCGGCGTTGTCGAAGCGGTGGGGCACGTCGGCCTCGAAGTAGAGGGCGTCGCCCTCGCGCAGCACGTACTCCTCCGCGCCGAGCGTCGCCCTGAGCTCGCCCTTCTCGACGACGATGTGCTCCTCCACGCCCTTCCGGTGCGCGGGGAAGTCGCCGGAGGTCGAGCCCTCGGGGACGACGTTGCGGACGAACTCCACGCCCCGCCCGGCGAAGGTCGGCGAGAGCGACTGGCGCTCGAAGCCGGTCTCCGGGTCCCTAAGGACCATGCACCGTTCCCTCGGAGTTACCACGACCTCGCGTCTCTCCTCCACGCCGGCCAGCCGGGAGAGGCTCACCCCAAGACCCTCGGCCAGGCGCGCCGCTATGACGAGCGTCGGGTTCTTCTCGCCCCGCTCGAGCTTGGAGATCATGGCCCGACTCACCCCGGCCCGACCCGCCAACTCCTCGAGGGTAAACCCCCGCTCCCTCCGAAGATCCTTGACGCGCACGCCCAGACGCCCGGAAGAGACCGACTCCACCAACCCCGACACCGCCGTTGCGCCTCCTCTCCGCTTTTGGTAGAAGATATTCTATCATGGTAGATTTTACAGCCCTCCTGGTTTCGGCCGCGCCGTTCGTGGTAGCGGGCGTCGGGCTTCTGGTGTTGGGCTGGCCGGCGTCGCGGGTTGGGGTGGTGACGCTGGGGGTGGCGGTCTTCGGGGCGTTGGCGCTCGGGGCGACGGACCTTGTAGGACCTCTGGTCGGGGGGCTTGGTACGTCGGGGCGGGTGTTGCTCGTGCTCTTCGGGGGGTTATTGCTGTACAACCTGCTTGCGGCGGGTGGGGCCGTGGAGGAAGTCTCGCGGTTTCTCGGGAGGCTGGAGCCGGACCCGGTCGCGCTGGGGGCCGGTGTCGTGGTCGGGGTGGCGCCGTTTTTCGAGTCGGTGACGGGGTTCGGGGTTGCGGTCGTTATCAGCGCCCCGATCCTGCTCGCCGCCGGCTTCTCGCCGCTCAAGGCGGCCGTTCTTGCGAGCTGGGGCCAGTGCGCCGTGCCGTGGGGGGCGCTCGGGGTTGGGACCGTCATCGGGGCGGACCTGGCCGGCATGAGCTTCGACGATTTGTCCGACGCGAGCGCGTTCCTCAGCGTTCCCCTCTTCCCCGTCTACGGGGTCGCGGCGGTCGCTCTGGCCGGCGGATGGTCGGGGGTGCGGCGTCGCGGGGCCGAGGCGGTCCTTCTGGGGCTTGCGGCCGGGGCTGGGACGCTGGCGACGAGCCTGTACCTCGCCCCGGAGCTCTCGGGCGCTGTCGGCGGGTTGGCGGCCACGGCGGTGTTCCTGGCGCGTCGTTGGCGCCGGGCGGGTGACGTGCCGGTGCGGGCGCTGCTGCCCTACGCTTTCTTGTTGGTCCTGCTCGTCGGCATCAACGCGGCCGGGGACCCGGGCTCCGTCGCGTTCGTCGGTCCCGCGCTCGACGGTCCGGGGCTGCCGCTGGTCGCGTCCTCCGCGTTCGCGGCGCTCTTGTTCGGCGTGGGCGGTCGTCGGCTCGGGGAGGCGGTCCGCGGGACGGGTCGCCAGTGGCTGCCGACGGCCGGCGCGGTGCTCACCTTCGTGCTCGCCGGGGCGGTGGTGGCCGATGGCGGGGCCGCGGGGGTGCTGGCGGAGCAGGCCCGGCGTTTCGGCGGGCTCTACCCTGCCTTGCTTCCCGTGCTCGGGGCGTTCGGCGGGGCGTTGGCGGGATCCAACGCGGCCTCGAACGCGCTCTTCATGCCGCTGCAGGTCGAGGCGGCGCGGGGGCTCGGAACTTCGGAGACGCTGGCGGCGGCGTCGCAGAACGTCTCAGGGAGCCACGCCAGCCTGCTCGCGCCGCAGCGCATCGTGCTCGCGGCAACGGCGACAGGGCTCGTGGGGCGTGAGGGTGAGATCACACGCCTCGCCCTGGCCCCCGTGGCGATCTCCATCGTCATCCTGGCGGTTATCGGTATGGTGTCCTAGTCGCTGGGATAAAAAGACGCGGGGCCCTCATCTTCCAGTCTCGCGGTGAGGCGTTCTTTGAAGGTCTTCTCCACTTCGGAGAAGAGCGGGGCCGAGAAGTAGAGCAGCATGCGGCTAACCGAGGGCGCGGTCGAGGTGGACGGCGGCGCTTATGAGGGAGAGGTGGGTGAGGGCCTGGGGGAAGTTGCCGAGGGCCTCGCCTGAGGGGCCGACCTCTTCGGCGTAGAGGCCG
>CADCUW010000044.1 GCA_902805985.1 uncultured Rubrobacteraceae bacterium | reverse complement strand
GCCACGCGACGTCAGGCTTCTAGCTCCCAGGACCCAACCGGGCCGGGTTATCCTTCTACATCCCGGCCCTTACTTTTGCCGCTATTCACCGGAGTGCGTGGAAGGAGGGTGCTCCGAACTTCGCCTGCGCGGGGTTCGGAGAAGTTCGCATAGCCCCGGTCCCCTACGGCTTGCCGAGAGTGTACAGTTAGCTTATGCTCGACGAAGACGCCGTGCTCGAAGAGCTGATGGGGGACCTCGGCGAGGCCTCCAAAAGCATCCGGGCGTCCCGCCACCTCCTGCTGGAGCACGCGATGACGGACGACCCCCGATACTTGCGGCTGGCGGCGCGTCTTTCGGAGGCGCTGGACGCAACAGAGACGGCCTCCAGGGAGGCCCGTCGACAGCGAGGCATCGGCTAGTAACGAACTTCCTTCTGAGGGGGTTCTCGGAAGTTCGACGAAGAAGGGTAGGCTCGGGGAGCATCGAACTTCTCGCGCCGGGGTGTTCCAGCCGGGCGGCACGGCGCTCGTTCCTCGGTGGCAGGGCGTGGGGTGCTACGCGCTCAGTCCCGAAGCGCCGTACGCAACTCCCGGCCCATCTCCGCGTGCGACTCGCGGGCGTCGTCGAGCGCCCCGATCATGGACGCGAAGCCGTGGATCATGCCGTCGTGGCGGCTCACCTTCGCCTCGACCCCGGCCTCGCGCAGCTTCTCGGCGTACGCCTCGCCCTCGTCGCGCAACGGGTCGTAACCGGCCGTGACGATCATCGCGGGGGGCAGCCCCGAGTGGTCGTCGGCCAGGAGCGGCGAGGCGAGGGGGTCCCCCGCGCGGGACTCGTCCTGGATGTAGTGCCCGTAGAACCACCTCATCCCCCTGGCCGTCAGGAAGTAGCCCTCGGCGTTCTCCGTCCGGGAGGGGTAGTCGCCCTCGACGTCCACGGCCGGGTAGATGAGGACCTGGTAGGAGATCCTCGGCCCGCCCCTATCGCGGACCATGAGCGCGACGACCGCCGCCAGGTTGCCTCCCGCGGAGTCCCCCGCGACCGCGAGGCGCTCCCCGTCCACCCCGAGATCGGCGGCGTTCTCGGCAAGCCAGCGGGTGGCCGCGTAGCAATCCTCAGGCGCCGCCGGGAAGGCGCTCTCCGGGGCGAGGCGGTACTCCACGGAGGCCACGGCGCAACCCGAGGCGCTCGCCAGGGCCCGGCAGGTGGGGTCGTACGCCTCGATGCTCCCGATGACCCAGCCTCCGCCGTGGAAGTAGACGACCAGCGGCGGGGTCGCGTCCGCGCCCTCCGGTTTGTAGAGGCGCACCGGGAGCCTCCCCGCCGGCCCCGGAACGGTGAAGTCCTCGACCTCGGCCATCGGCTCGGGGTTCGGCACCATGCCGGCGAAGGCGGTCTCGAGGAACATCCGCGCCTGCGAAACGCTCATCTCCGAGATGTCCGGGACGCCGTCGGCTTCCATCTGCTTGAGCAACGCGTCGGCTTGCGGGTGTAGCGTCACGGTGGACCTCCTCATCGTTTTCCCATGGTTCGCACGTGCGAACCACCCGAAGTATGCGGGGTCTTACGGTCCGCCGCCCGGCTAGGCCCTCCCCCGGAACACTAGGCAGGCCTCCCTATCTTGTTTGCGTCGCCCGGGAGCGTAACCTGGACGACACCCACGGGGACCGGGTATGGCTTGCAAACCTCGGCCGCTTGAGAGAGGGCTCGTGGCGAATCGCCCCCGGCCCCAGGGTGGCCTACGGATCGCCTGACAAATGGCAAGCTTATTCTCTGGAGGTCCGCATCTTGGCTGACGCTGTCCGGGACGTTGCCATTGAGGATGCAAGAAAATGGGGAAACTGGCATTATGGTGGGCGGGTTGAGGGCGAGCAAAGGAGGATAGGGTCGTGCTGATCTTCGTCGATGTGCGCGTGGATCCGAAAGAGCTGTCGCAGGAGGAGCTGTGGGAGGCTTGGGAAGAGGAGGCGAACGCGGCGCTCGCGGCCAAAGACGCCGGCACGGTCGTCGCGCTCTACAAGGTTTGCGGGCAGCGGCGTGTCTTGGCACTTCTAGACGTGGAGTCCCACGACGAGCTGGACCGGATCTGGATGGCCGGCCTACCGATGGCTCGCCACCTGGAGCTAAAAGAGGTTCTGCCCGTGCGCGGTTACGAGGCCTTCGCGGACGACGTGAGGCGACGCTGGCAACAGCAGACGGCCTAAGCGGGGCCTTGACACTCGGCACGGCGGGATGGGGCGCGGATGTGGTGCGCCCCGAATCGCGATAAGGAGGAGGAAGGCATGTCAAGCACGCGACAGCACCTTCGGGAAGCGGGCGCAGAGGAGCGGGCCACCGACTTCGACGCGGTCATCGTCGGGGCCGGGTTCTCGGGGCTGTACATGCTCCACCGCCTGCGCAACGAGATGGGGCTCTCGGCGCGGGTCTTCGAGGAGGGCGACGGGGTGGGCGGCACGTGGTACTGGAACCGCTACCCGGGCGCGCGCAGCGATTCCGATAGCTACATCTACTCCTACTCGTTCGACAAGGAACTGTGGCAGGAGTGGGAGTGGAGCGAACGCTACCCGGGCCAAGAGGAGATCCAAAGCTACCTGGAGCACGTGACCGACCGGTTCGACCTGCGCCGCGACATCCGGCTCTCCACGCGGGTGTCCGGCGCCACCTTCGACGAGGAGAGGGAGGTCTGGGAGGTCCGCACGGACTCCGGAGACGTCGTCACGGCGCGGTTCTTCATCGCCGCCGTCGGGGCCCTCTCGGCGGCGACCCGGCCGGACATCCCGGGGCGCGACACCTTCGAGGGCGAGTGGTACCACACCGGGCTGTGGCCGCAAGAGGGCGTAGATTTTACCGGGAAGACGGTAGGGATCATCGGCACCGGGGCCACGGGGATCCAGGCTATTCCCTTGATCGCGGAGCAGGCCGAGCGCCTCACCGTCTTCCAGCGCACCGCCAACTACGCCATCCCGGCCCGCAACGGCCCGGTGGACCCGGAGGTCCAAGAGGCCCGCAAGGCCGACTACGAGGGGATTTGGGAGCGGGTCCGCAACTCGTTCGCCGGGCACGAGCTCTGGTTCATCGAGCGCGGCGCCCTCGAGGACTCCCCCGAGCAGCGCGAGCACGAGTTCCGGGAGCGGTGGGACCGGGGCGGGTTCGGCCTGTGGGTCGGCAACTACAACGACATTTTCTTCACCAAAGAAGCCAACGACACGGTCTCCGAGTGGATGCGCCGGAGGATCGCCGAGCGCGTCGACGATCCCGAGACCGCCGAGAAGCTGACACCCCGCGACCACGCCTTCGGCACCAAGCGCGTGCCCCTGGAGACCAACTACTACGAGGCGTTCAACCGCGACAACGTGGAGCTTGTGGACGTCAAGGCCGCGCCGATCCGCGAGATCACCCCAACGGGCCTGCGCACCGAGGAAGCCGAGTACGAGTTCGACGTCTTGGTCTTCGCCACCGGCTTCGACGCCATGACCGGCCCGCTCAACAGGATCGACATCCGCGGTCGGGGCGGCCAGCTCTTGAGAGGGAAGTGGGCGGAGGGGCCGCGCACGTACCTCGGGCTGACCAGCGCGGGCTTCCCCAACCTGTTCTTCATCACCGGACCCGGCAGCCCGTCGGTGCTCACCAACATGCCGGTCTCCATCGAGCAGCACGTCGAGTTCGTCTCGAAGATCGTCGGCGACATGGGAGAGCGCGGGGCCGAGATCATCGAGCCGACGCAGCGAGCCGAGGACGGGTGGAGCGACCACGTGCAGGAACTGGCCCACGCGACGCTGTTCCCCGAGTCCGCCACCTGGTACATGGGGGCGAACATCCCCGGCAAGCCGCGCGTCTTTATGCCCTACCTCGGCGGAGCCGGACCCTACCGGCAGAAGTGCGACGAGATCGCGACGAACGACTACGAGGGCTTCGCCTTCGACGGCGCCGCATCCCGGGAAGGGGCCAATGCATGATCGACAACCCGTTCTACACCGACGAGTTCCATGGTGACTACGACCTGATCAGCATCGGCCGCCTCGACCTGGAGGAGGGGGGCTCCATCCCGGACTGCCAGCTTGCGGTGACCACATGGGGCGAGCTGAACGAAGCAAGGGACAATGCGATCTTGATCACGACCTAGTTCTCTGGCACGCACCAGATCTTCCGCGATGTCTACGTCGGATCGGGTCACGCGCTGAACCCCGAGCGGTATTTCATCGTCGCGATTAACCAGATCGGCAGCGGCCTGTCCTCCTCGCCGCACAACGCCGCCGGCCAGGCAGCTCTCGGACCCCGGGCTGGTCGCCGACGTCGAGGGGGCGCTCGCGGCGGCCGGGCTGGACCCTGAGTGCCTGACGCTCGAGATCACGGAGGGCGCGGTCGTGGGCGACGAGGGGCGCCACCTAGCGGTCCTCGGGCGGCTGAGGGCCATGGGCGTTGGGCTGGCCATAGACGACTTCGGCACCGGCTACTCCTCGCTGGCCTACCTCGGGCGCCTGCCGGTGGGCCTGCTAAAAATCGACCGCTCTTTCGTGGCGGATATCGGACAAGGAGGCGGCGTCGGGGGAGGGGACGAGGTCCTGCTCTCGGGCGTGATCGGCATCGCCCATGGGCCTCGGGATGAGGGTGCTGGCCGAGGGCGTGGAGACCCGCGAGCAGGCGGCGTGGCTGCGCGAACACGGGTGCGACCTGGCGCAGGGCTTCCTGTTCTCGGACGCGCTCCCCGGCAAGGAGACGATGGGGTACCTGCGCGCGGCCGCCGAAGGCGACCGGGGAGGCGCCTTGCGCCGGTCTTAGGCTCTCGACGCGGGTGCCGGCCCGCGTAGGTCCGAACACCACCCACGCTTCCGCTAATGGCGCCTCCCCGGAGCGTTTTCCGATAACGGGCGAGCGCGGGGCCTGCTACCGCTCGATCTTCTTAGCATGCATATTCGCGCGAACAACACTCGGCCCCCCTGTCAGAAAAGGGGCAACGAAACGCAGCGCGGGAAACCGCTTCGTGGGCGAGATCCGTTGGTTCGGGGATCAGTGTCAGAAAACGGGCCAGACTGTTGCAAAAAGCCCCGCAAAACCGGGGGTTCGACCGTCTTCGGGGCGCGCGTTGCGTCGGACGCCGGTAGCATGGGCTCCCTGCACCGCAAGACGGGAGGCACCGCCGCCATGATGGGCCTTAAGATCCGCTCCTTCGCCCCGCTGCCCCGCGACGTCTCGCTTGAGGACCTCGTCCCGAACGACAATTTCTACCGACGACTGGGGGCGAAGCTGGACCTCTCTTTCGTTCGGGAGATGGTGGGGCCGCTGTACGCCAAGGGCGGTCGCCCGAGCGTCGACCCCGTAGTCTTCTTCAAACTGCAGCTCGTCATGTTCTTCGAGGGCATGAGGAGCGAGAGAGAGCTCATGCGGGTGGCGGCCGACCGCCTCTCGGTGCGCTGGTACCTCGGCTACGACCTCCACGAGCCGCTGCCCGACCACTCCAACCTGACGCGCACGCGCGACCGTTTCGGCCTCGCGGTGTTCCGCCGCTTCTTCGAGGAGATCGTCGGCCTCTGCGTCGAGGCGGGGTTGGTGCGCGGCGATGAGCTGTTCTTCGACTCGACCAAGGTGGAGGCCGACGCCGACCTGGACAGCCTCGCCTCCCGGCACCTGGTTGAGAACCACCTGGGCGGCCTCTTCGGGGACGCCGCCGCTACCGCCGTAACGCCGGAGCGAGGGACGCCGCCGGCGACCGCGGCGCTGCCGAGCGCCGAAGAGCCCGGGCTCTTGGAGGGGAACGCCGGAAGGAGCGACTGGGTCTCGCGGGCGGGCCGCCAGGACCGCGCCTTCGTCTCGGGGACCCGCAAGAGGACGGCCGACCTCAGGGTCAGCAGGACCGATCCAGATGCCACGCCCATGCGCGTCGGTGCGGCGGACACCAAACTGGGTTACCAGGCCCACTACGTCGTGGACGGCGGCAGGGCGCGCATCGTGCTGAACGCCTTGGTGGCCCCCGCCGAGGTCTCCGAGAACCGCCCCATGCTCGACCTCCTGTGGAGGACGGCCTTCCGCTGGGGTCTCAGGCCCCACCGCGTCGTGGCCGACGGGATCTACGGCACCGTCGAGAACGTGGCGGCCGTGGAGGAGGCGGGCGTCCGCGCCTACCTCGCGCTGCACGAGGCCGGCGGGAGCCCGAAGCTCTTTCCGAAGGCCGCCTTCGTCTACGACGCCGAGAGGGACCTCTACGTATGCCCGCAAGGGGAGACCCTGCGCTACCTGAGCACCTGGAAAGCCCAGCGCGCCCGGCGCTACAAGGCGAAGGCCAAGACCTGCGGCGCCTGCGCCCTCAGGCCCGAGTGCACCACCAACAAGGAAGGGCGCACGATCCTCCGCCACTTCGACGAGGGCTACCTCGACAGGGTCAGGGGCTACCGCGGGACCCACCCTTACCAAAAGGCGCTGCGCAAGAGGAAGGTGTGGGTTGAGCCGCTCTTCGCCGAGGCCAAGGACCGCCACGGTATGCGGAGGTTCAGGCTCAGGGGGTTGGAGAAGGTGAACGCCGAGGCGCTCCTGATCGCCGCCGGGCAAAACCTCAAGCGGCTGGTGTCCTTTGAAGGCCGGCCCCCGCGGAGAAAGGCGCAAGCGGCGGCCTTGCGTCCCCCAACGGGGACCACCTCCGTCGGCCTACCGACCAGCCCGCGGTCACACCGTCGTCGGAATGTGCTCGTTTCCAGGGCTTTTTGCAACAGCCTGGGGCGTCTTCTGGTAGGGTGATCCGGTGATCTCTTGTGGCCCTCCGCGTCCGTGGGGTTCGGGATCGCGGGGGACGGGTAAGGGTTGACCGCCGTAGGAGACCGTCAGAGGGAGGGGCCTTGGAAGAGGACGCGAACGGGATCGCGGAGAGGGTAAGCAAGACCGGGGCCACCGAACAGGAGGCCCGCATCCTCCGCCACCTCGACGAGGCCGGAAGGCTGTTCTACGAGCTGCCCGATCTCACCCAAACGGACCGCCAGACCTGCGCCGGGCACGTCTCGGCGCTCGTGCGCGTGCTGGCCTCCCGCGTCGCCGAGAGGGAGCACCCGGAGGGGTGGTTCTTCAGCGAGGGGCACGCCGACCGCTAGACCGGCCCCCGGCCGCCTCCCCTCGGCCGGGACGCGGAGGACGGGAGAGGCCGCCGAGGGACGCGCCGTCCCTGCTCGGTCAACCACGCCTCCCGCCGCGCAGGTCCTCTATCTGGCGGTCCACCTCCTCGAGCGCCCGCCCGACGACGGCCTCGAGCGCCGCCCGCCGGTGGTAGGCCAGCCCGCGGGCGAGCACCCTCGACTCTTCGAGTAGGACGCGCATGTTGCGCAGCTCCGAGAACTGACTCTCGGCCATCCGCCCGTCGTCCGGCAACCCGCACCCCCTCCGTCGGCCCACGCGGGCAAGTTTACAGGCCGCCTCGTCAGCATCCCCGGGCGCCTATTCACCCAAGTGCGTGGAGCACCCCAGCGTGTTGAAAAACCTGCGGGGAGCGGTGCGGATCTCAGACGATGGCCGCCCCTCAGGAGTCTGCCGTTCGCCGAAGGGGTCGGTACCGGAGGCCGCAGGGCCTGAGCGTGCGCCAGCCTCCTCGGCCCCCTACCCGAGAAAGCGAGTAGTCGCTTTACGTTCTGTCCCGCGGCGATCACCATGGCCTCTGCGTTCACCCGCCAGAGCGTCCTGAGCCTGAAGCGCCTCATGCCGTGCCACTCCTTGGCCTCCCCGAAGAGCGGCTCAACCCACACCGCACGTTTGCGCAACGCCTTCTCGTAGGGTGCGGTCTCTCGGTAGGCCCTGACCCTTCCGAGGAGCTCCTCGTCGAAGCTGCGCCCGACCACCCGACCGCTCTCGCCGGGCGTGCATCGGGGCTTCAGGGGGCAGGCATTGCAGACCTCGGGCTCGGCCCGGTACCTGCTGAGCCTCTCGGTGTACGAACGGGTGTACAGGCGCAAGGGTTCCCCCTGCGGGCACCTGTAGAGGTCTTTCTCGGCGTCGTAGAAGAACACGCTCGTCCCGTAGTAGGGGCGGACCTTCTCGAAGTCGGTCGTCGAGACGTAGGCGCGGATGCCGGCCTCCTCCACGGCCGCTACGATCTCTTTGGTGCCGTAGGTGGCGTCGCCGGTGACCCGGCGAACCCGCGCCCGCCAGCGGAAAGCGGTCCTGAAGAGCAGGTCGAGCATGGGCTGGTTCTCGGTGACGTCCGCCGGGGTGACCAACGCCTGGAGGATCACGCGGGCCTTCCCCCCGTCGACCACGTAGTGGGCGTGGTAGCCCATCCTTGATGCGCCCCTCTTGTGCTGCATCAAGGAGGCGTCCGGGT
>CADCUW010000043.1 GCA_902805985.1 uncultured Rubrobacteraceae bacterium | reverse complement strand
AAAAATCATCGGCAACACGGACTTCCGGGAGGCCGCACAGCTCGCCGAAACCCTGGACTTCGGCCTGATTGTGCCGACCCACTACGACCTCTTCGCCTTCAACGGCGCCGACCCCGGCCACTTCGTCAGCCACCTCTACAACCTGAACCCGATGCGCCGCCACAAGCTGCTGCGCCCGGGCGAGATGCTGTATTTCGCGAGGGACCAAACGTAGGGGCGTTTCGCGAAACGCCCCTACAGGTAACGCGTCGGAGAGAGCTGCCCGGTCGCCCTCCCTACTAGCGGCCGGAGCGGGGCGCGAGCCAGTCGCGGACCCTGGGCCACAGTTCCGCGGCGCCGGGCCCGACGAGCATGCCCACGTGCCCGGCGTCTAAAGCGACGGACTCCTTGTCCTTACTGCTGGCGAGGACGGTCGTCGCCTCTGTCTGGGAGGGCGGGACGACGTAGTCCCACTTGCCCGAGACGTTGAGCACGGAGCACCCGATGTTCGAGAGGTCCACCCTGAGCCCCCGGAGCTCTATCTGGCCCTTGACCAGCTTGTCGCGCTGGTAGAAGTCCCGCACCCACCTCCGGAAGGTCTCGCCGGGGAACGGCGCCGCGTCGTCCACCCACCTGCTGACCGCGAGCCACGAACGCAGGGAGACGTCCCGCCCGGCCTGGGCCCGGATCTCACGCAGGACCGCATCGTAAAAGCCGGAGCCGCCGGCCCGGGCGGTCCATCCCACCGCGGCGGCCTGCAGCGAGGCAGCCGTGTTAATAAACGAGCCCGCAAGGTCCGTCGGCAGGTTCCCGGAAAACACCGGCACCACAGCCGGGTCGAAGAACAACTTGCCGCTCCGGCTCGCGAGCGTCCAGAGCCCGAGCAGGCCGGGGCCCCGCGGAACGAACTCCGTGGGCGCTGAGAGCAGGACGAGGTTCTTGACGGGTCCCTCCGGGAACAGCGCCGCGTACATGGCGCACAGCGTCCCCCCCTGGGACTGGCCGAAGAGGCTGATCCCCTCCGCCCCCGAAGTCTCGACGACCTTCTCCACAGCACCATGCATATAGTCCAGGACGAAGTCCTCCAGCGACAGCTTCGCGTCCTCAGAACCGGAGATCCCGAAGTCCAGCATGTAGACGTCGAAACCCTCCCCCACAAGGTACTCCACCAGGCTGTTGCCGGGGACGAGGTCCAGCACATAAGGCTTGAGCACGAACCCGTAGACGAGCAGCACCGGCACCGGACGCCTCTCCCCAACACCACTACCCTCGCCGGGGCGCCGGTAACGGTAGAGCCTGGCCTTGTTCCTGCTCCAGACCACCTCCCCGGGCGTGAGCCCCGTCTCGATACCTATCTCCTGCAAAAGTACGTGCGTGCCCGTCGCGTACTTCCTGGCGCGGATGGTCTCAGGGCCATCGTAGTTGCAGACACCGAACGGCCCGAAGCTCGACCCGCCGGCCGGGTCACCTTCTGTCCGCGACGAGTTCTTCCCGTTGGAAGAGGAACGCGCGCGGGTCACGCCCACCCACCCATCCGCCACCCGATGACCCCGGCAAGGGCCCGCAAGGGACGACCGACCGCCCCACCGATCTTCTGCCTGCTCTCCCCTACGCCAGATCCTCCGCGAAAATCGACCGAATGCTCATTCCATTATGTGCATTGTACATGTATGTACATTATTGACCATTCCAGGGGCAGGCCGAAGCCTCGTTCGTTCCTTGTGGGGCGTCTAGTGCGTCTTGCGGAGGGGGGCGCCGACCTCGTGCAGGTGCTGCAGGATCTCGCGGTAGGACTGGAGCACGCTCGTCTCGTGGTAGGGGATCTCGAGGTCCCGGCAGAAGTCCTTGATGATCGGCTGCGCCTCCCTGAGCTTGTTCCGGGGGAGCCTCG
>CADCUW010000042.1 GCA_902805985.1 uncultured Rubrobacteraceae bacterium | reverse complement strand
AGGCTTCTCGACGAGGGGACTTTGGCAGCAAGAAGTGGCCAAATCCAGGGTCCTTTGTCCCCTCCTGGTGGCCCTCGGAGCCTCGATTCGGGCTCTATTCCGATTTTCCAGACAGTCTCTCCACGCAATCGGGTGGATAAGGGCAAGGAAATATGCCACAGCAGGAGGTCCGGCAACCCGTCGCCCGGTGAGGTCAAACCGGCTTCCCGGCGCCCCTCACTCCGGCGACGACCTCCCGGAGTACGGGTTCGGGCCATACTCGCGCAGGCCGACCTCCGGGGGAAACTCGGGCAGGGGGTCCCCGATGGAGGGGATCAGGCCCAGGTCCACCCGCTTCACCCTCTCGCAGTCGCCGTCCACGTCGTCCCGCGGGTCCGCCACGACCGCGTCCTCGCCGGTGCCGCACTCGAGCGTGTCTGCGGATGAATCGGGCCAGCTCACCGCGTCGAGGAAGTCGTCGCCGGCCCCGCCGCTGAGGCGGTCCGGGGGGTAGCCCTCCGGGTACTGGCCCCAGGGCCCCTCCGAGGCCAGGAGGTCGTTGCCGGGCCCGCCACGCATCTCGTCCGGCCCCTCCCTGCCGAAGGCCACCAGGTAGGGGCCGCCGGGTGGGTCGTTGGCGTGGCCCAGCACGTAGACGGCGCTCCGGTACGCCAGCAGTGCCTTTGGCACGAGGGTGGCGGCGCCCGCGACCAGGAGCACGGCGCAGGCCAGGAGCGCGAGGCGCTGCATCCTCACCCGGCTCGCGCCCCGTTCCGCCTGTACTCTTCTCTGCGCCCGGATGCCATCGGACGGGACTGTAGGCACGTCCCGTGCCCGCGCGCAATGGGAAAACGATCTCCTTAACCGAACCGTTGCGGAACGTTTATGGAAGAACGGGCAACGACGACCCCTAGACTTCCGAGAACCCCCTCAGTTCGAAGTTCGCGGAATTAACCTTCTAGGCAGTCAGTTGAACAGGCGAGGAACGGGGCGCCGGATTCGACCGGGATCACGGCTGGTCCGATGGCTGAAGGCGAGGGGCGCCCTCAAAGCGTCGTCCCTGGCCAAGCGGGTGATGGACGCCGCCCACCGGCAGCGGCACGAGACGCCGGCCGCCGAGGTGAAGGCCGAGCTCGCCTCCGAGGTGCCGAGGACCGGCAAGCGCCTGGACGAGCTCGACGCCCGCCGGGAGGAGCTCGTGGAAGCCGACCCCAGGGAGCGGTGGTCAGGAGCCTGCCGGGCATGGGGCTCGTTCTCACCGCGGAGTTCCTGGCGGAGGTGGGCGACCCTTCCCGCTTCGGCTTGGCCGACCGGCTGGCTGCGGCGGCGGACGTCGGGCCTCGTGCCCGTGCTCGAGCCTCGGGCAAGGTCTCGTACCAACGAAGGGCCAGGAAGGGCGACCGCGCCCTAGAGAGGGTCTTCTACCGCTCGGCGTTTTGCGCGCTCTCGTGCCACGAACCGAGCCAGGAATACTACCGCCGAAAGCGGGTCGAAGGGATGCGCGCCCAGCAAACGATCATCGCGCTGGCCAGGAGGAGGATCAACGTGTTGTGGGCCATGCTCAGGGACGGGGCGATCTCGATCTACGAGGACAGGACTGTCTCAACGACTTGAAGAAAGCGTCAGGATACTCTCCCCCATATCCCCCATATAGTTGGAGCAACGCTGACGTAATCTCGGAGGCATAGAACAGGCCATGCGGACATAATAGCACGACCGGTCGTGCTATTATGTCCGCATGGCCAAGAAGACGGAATCCACGCACCGACGCATCCTCGGACGCGGGCTGGAGATCGTGAGCGAGCGCGGCCTCGCGGGCGTGAGCCTCGGCGGGCTGGCCGAGCGGGCGGAGATGTCCAAGAGCGGACTGTTCGCCCATTTCCGGTCCAAGG
>CADCUW010000041.1 GCA_902805985.1 uncultured Rubrobacteraceae bacterium | reverse complement strand
CCTCAGTCGCCTGCCGGTCGGTAGGTAAGGTAGAGGACGCCCGTGGAGAAGGTCTTCGAGTCCGCCAGTTCCAGCTTCGCTTGCCTCTCTCCCTCCTCGAAAAGCCGCTTGCCGCCGCCCACCAGTATCGGGTGGACCATCAGCTTCAGCTCGTCGAGCAGGCCGAGGCGCAGGAGCGAGCGAACCAAAGTGCCGCTGCCGGAGATCACGATGTCCCCGCCCTCCCCCCGCTTGAGTTCGGCGATCTCCTCGGCCACGTTCCCATTGATGAGCGTGGAGTTCTCCCACCCGAGCGGCTGCTCGAGGGTCGTGGAGACGACGTACTTTTGCATGGAGTTCATCTGGGCGGCGAACGGGTTCTCCTGCGGGTCCTGCTGCGGCCAGAAGGCGGCCCACTCCTCGTAGAGGACGCGACCCATCAGCATGGCGTCCGCGGCGGCGAAGCCCTCCCCGATCGCCCGGCCCATCTCGTCGTTGAAGTAGGCGAGGTTCCACCTCTCAGGTAACCCCATGACGCCGTCCAGCGTCAAGAACTCCGAAGCGACCACCTTCCTCATAACTTCTCCTCTCTCGCTTTTCTCGCTTGTATGGCCCTGCCGTACGGCAGGAGGAGGCCAAACCGGGGAGCGGTAGCGACAGGCCCGACCTCGGGCCTCACCTCGAAACGAGCGCCCTGACCCGCTCGTCGCGCAGGAAGAGCCCGCCCCACGCCAGCACCCCGAAGAAGGCGGGAAACAGGAACCAGGGGTCCTCGACGCGCACCTGGGTCGCCACGGCGCCACCGAGGTAGCCCGTGAGCAGGGTCGCCCCCAGGAACGCCGTACGCGGCACCGCGTAGAGGAGCGTGCTAACGAGCAGGGCCAGGCCGATCCCGAAGACGGTGCCCTCGGGGTAGCCCAGCCGGACCGAGCCCTCGACGGCGGGCTCCAGCATCATTGCCTTGATGGCGCCGTCGAAGAGCAAGAACGCTACCACGAGCGCGCTCATAACGCGGCCCACCCACCGCGCGGATTTCGCGGCGAGCCGGGGGGAAGCGCTCGGGGCCTCGACCGTTGTCTGTCCGTACATACTCGTCCTCCGTCCGTCTTCCCGCCATCAACTGGGGGCAGTATAGGAACTCAAGTTGTTTTTTGCAACTATTAACTTTCATTTGTTTGCTTCACGGTTGTAGATCCGCACGTCGCGTAGTAGACTGCCCGCATGGCCACCGCGAGGACGAAGGAACTACCGAACTGGCGCAGGTATCGCGACGCGTGCGGGACGGCGCAGGGGTTGGACATCGTGGGGGAGCGATGGACGCTGCTCGTGGTGCGCGAGCTCCTGCTCGGGCCGAAGCGGTTCACGGACCTGCGCGTGGGCCTGCCCGGCATCAGCTCGAACATCCTCGCCGACCGGCTCGAGACTCTGGAGGTGTCGGGGGTGGCGCGCAGGCGCACGCTGCCGCCGCCGGCCGGGTCTAAGGTCTACGAGCTGACGGACTGGGGGAAGGAGCTCGAGGCGGTCGTCGCCGCCGTCGGGCGTTGGGGGGCCCGATCCCCGTGGAGAGGCGAAGAGGACGAGATAGGCGTGGACGGGCTCATGGTCTCATTCAAGACGATGTTCGATCCCGAGGCCGCAGGCGACCTCGAGGCCCACTACGAGGTGATGCTCGAGGATCAGGGCTTCGGGCTTGAGGTAAAGGACGGGAAGATCCGAATCTACCGGGGCGCGCCGAATAACCCGGACGCGAGGATCGAGACGGATGTGGACACACTCGCCGCGCTCGCCTACGAGGGGGGCGCCTTCGACGAAGCCCTCCGGACCGGAGATATAGAGGTCGGCGGCGACAGGTCGGCCGTTGAACGCCTGATGGGCCTCTTCCAGCTTCCGGAGTCCGCCCCCAAACCGGCAGGCCCCTGACAAGGGTAAACCGAAGCCTGTCTCGGTGGAGTGGACGGTCGCGTACAATGACCACACCTTCGAAGTTCCTAGAACCCCCTCGGGGCGAAGTTGCGGAAACTACTCTTATCAGACGTCTACAAGGAGGCCCTGCTGCGGCGCCGGCCGCGGGGAGCCCTACCCGGAAACCGCCCCGCTGCGTCAGATGCGGGGGGCCGGACCGCTCACCGAACCACCGGTGCCACGGTCCCTGCGAATCCGGGCCCGGGCGGCGGTGGGGGCCACATGTTGGCGTCCCGAGACGGCGTTGCCCCAGGAGTCGTGACGCGCGACGTCGGGGGGAGTCGTCCGCTATGCTACAAGTTATGGAAGCCGGAATCGGGAGCACCGGTAACACCGCCCCGACCGCGAAGATCCTCAGGCTCCCGGATCGCGCGGCGTGGGGCGCGCCCAAAGGGCTCGAGCTCGCGCGCGGCGTACGAGGCCGCCGGGGGGGTGATCCCGGGGGTGATCCGTGACCGATCGACGGGGCGAGGTCTCGCGCAGAAATGCGCCCGCGAAGCTTGACCGAAAGGCAGTGAGCCATGACGAAGAAACCGCCGGTGCATGTCTCGCCGAGGGAGAACGGGTGGGCGGTGGTCCGCGAGGGAAACGACCGGGCGACGTCGGTTCACCGGACCCAGGCGGAGGCGGCGCGAGAAGGGAGGGACATCGCCCGTCGGCATGAGACCGGGTTCCTGCTCCACGGCAAGGACGGGCGGATCCGGGAGCACAACGACTACGGGAGCGGCCAGCACCCGCAAGAAGGGATGCCCACGGGTCGGGCGACGGAGAACTTCGCCCCCGGTACCCGGGCGCTCGGCGAGACCACCACCAACGAAGAAGGGCAGACCGTCCAGCGCACCACAGACGACCAAGGGAATATCGTCGAGACCGCCTTCGACGAGGAAGGCGACGTGGTGGACGAGATTCCTGTGGGAAGCCTCGCCGACCTGCCGGGCGCCGAAAACTACGAGGAGACCGCCGACGAAAAGGGAACCACGAAACGCATCGTAAAGGACGAGTCCGGGACCCTTATCGAGCTGCGGATCGGCCCGGACGGTAGCGTGCTTCACCTGCAGATTCCGCCCAGCACGGAAAGTCTCGAAAAGACCACAGAGCAGGTCGGACAAGCCGCGCAAGGGGCGCAGGGCGCCGCAGGACAGGCGACGGACCAGGCCCAGGCGACCACGGGTCAAGCAGCGGGTCAAGCGCAGCAGGATGACGCCGGGGGAGCCGTCCGGCAGGCGCAGGACACCGCGGGGCAGGCCACCGAACAGGCAAGCCAGCAGGCGCAGGACGCTGCTGGGCAGGTAACCGATCAGGATCAAGGTCCCGCGGGACAGACTACCCGGCAGGGCAACGGGGACCGGCAGCAAGGCGAGGAGGAGGCCGAGGGACAAGAGCCAAACGCCACGCCAGCGGCCAAACGGAAGGCCGAGGAGTTGGGCGCGGACCTCTCCCAGGCAGAAGGTAAGGGCTCCAGCGGACGCATCACCGTAGACGACGTGAAGAAATTCGCCGCGGCGACGGAAGACGGAGCCGGGGATGAGCCCAAGGCGTCGGACGCCGCCAGGCGGAAGGCCGAGGAGATGGGCGTAGACCTCTCCCGGATAGAAGGCTCGGGCTCCGGTGGACGCGTCATCGTCAAAGACGTGACGAGCACGGCCGGAGGGGCGCAAGAGCGGGCCGCCGGCGGGACGCAGCAGCAAGACGAGGAGCAGCCGGCCGGCAAGCAGGATCGGGAAGCCGAAGGGGGCGCGCAAGACGCCGCGGGCGGGGCCACGGGCGGAGCTGCTCAACGGGCCCGGGACACCGCAAGACGGGCCACGCGGCGGGACGATCAGGAGCCAAGGCGAGGTGGAGGCCAGCAGCAAGGCGGCGGCGGGAAAGAACCCGACGCCACGGACGCCGCGAGGCGGAGGGCCGAGGAGGCGGGCGTGGATCTCTCCCGGGTCGGGGGCTCCGGAGCACGGGGGCAGATCACCGTCAATGACGCGAAGGACCCCTCTGGGTCGGCAAAAGGTGAGACTGCAGGGGGACGACGGGAGGCCGGTCGGGCTGAACAGACCGCGCGGGGAGCGCGGGGCACCGCCGGGCAAACAGCGGAAGAAGCAGGCGAGGCAACCAGAAGAGCGGCAGGCGCGGTTGCTGGCCTGGCCGCAGGGGGTGCGGACCGGTCGGCGGGTACTTCCAGAAAGGCGGCGACCGGCGGGGCGACCGACGGCGCGGAGGAGGTACGCGGCCTGACCGAAAGGCAGCGCGCCGACGACCGTTTCGAGATGATCGGGGAGGGGCACGCGGACTACGAGGTCTACGACCGGTACGGCGAGAGGCTCGGCAAGGTGGGCCACCTGTTCCTCGGCGAGGACGACCGGCTCGAGTACGTCGGGGTCGAGATCGGCCTTCCGGACGGCAGGGCCGTGCTCGTCCCAGTCGAGGTCATCCCCGCCGACGACGAGCGGCGGCGCGTGGTGGTTTCGCGGCCAAAGAGCGTGGCGGAGAGGGGTCCCACCTTCGGGGACGAGGAAGAGGTGACAGCCGGGTTTGAGGAGCGGGTGCGCAGCCACTACGGGCTCCCGAGCCGGTCGGGCACCGACGGCGAGAGCGGCCACGACGCTCTCCCGGCCGGGGCGCGGGCGGAGAGGGAGCGCGAGGGCTCCGGCGCGGCCGGTTGCGGCACGAGGATGGGCGACACCGAAACCGGAACATTCCGCGAGCACGACCGTGAGCTGGAGGGCCTACGCCAGCCCGGCAGCGACCTCGAAGACGAGGATGAGCTGAGGGTGCGGCGCTACGAGGAGGAGCTCAGGGCCGGCACCCGCGAGCGCGAGGCCGGCTCCCTGAAGGTCCGCAAGCGCGTGAGGACCGACCGCGAGCGGGTAGATATCCCTACCCGTCGCGAGGAGGTTTCGGTCGAGCGGGTGCCCGTAGAGAGCGAGGGCTCCGGGACCGAGATCGGCGACGACGAGGTAAGGATGCCGGTCACGGAAGAAGAGGTGATCGTCGAGAAGCGGCCGGTAGTCAAAGAGGAGATCCGCATCCACAAGGATGTCGTGGAGGACACCCAGACGGTCGAGGAGGACGTCCGCCGAGAGGAGATCGAGGTCGACGACCGGACCGAACGTCGGAGACCTAGCCAATAACCGTGGGCTCTGTCGCAACCCCCTACAGGCGAAGTTCGCAGAACCTCCTACAGGCGAAGTTCGGAGAACGCCCCTTCCGAAACTGTTTGGAAAAGCGAGCGTGGGAGGTCGATGACGTACGCTCCTGAGCATGAAAAGGAGCTACCCTACCGACCTGTCCGACGCCGAATGGGGATGTCTCGAGCCCTACGTCCCGCCTCCCAACAAGCGGGGACGCCCGAGAACCCACGCCACCCGCGAGATACTCGATGCGGTCTTCTACGTGCTCAAGAGAGGCTGCCCCTGGCGGCTGCTGCCCAAGGACTTCCCGCCGTGGGAGACCGTCTACTGGTGGTTCGGGAGATGGCGCGTGGATGGGACCCTAGAGAGGCTCAACGCCGCGCTGCGCGAACGCCTGGGTAGCCACCTGGGTAGGAACCCGCTCCCGAGCGCGGCCATCGCCGACTCCCAGACGACCAAGACCACAGGGGTCGGAGGGGAGCAGAGGGGCTACGACGGCAACAACAAGGTGAGGGGCAGGAAGCGCCACCTCTTGGTGGACACCGAGGGTCTCGTGCTCAAAGCCAGGGTCCACAGCGCCAAGGTGCCCGACCAGGACGGGCTGAAGCTGCTGTTGGAGTCGGCGCGGGGCGGGGTCTCTCGCCTTTCGCACCTGTGGCTGGACGCCGGCTACCAGGGACGGGGCAAGCGGTGGGCCGAGGAGGTTTTGGGCTTGAGCGTGGAGGTGGTGCGCAAGCCGCCAAAGCCCATCCCCGAGAAGGTGGCAAAGGTTTGGGCCGAGGAATGGGCCAAGGCGCAGGGCAAGAAGCTCGATTGGGAGAAGCTCATGCCACCGTAGCTCGTAGGAGGGCTATTCTCCGAACTTCGTGCTGAGGGGCTTCTCCGAAGTTCACACGGATGTTTTTGTGTCTAGCCCATTTGGGGGATGCACCGGGATGCCCGGGTTCGGTAGGGTGTGTGCTAGTACAGGTGGGCAGGGGCCCGGAACCGCCCCCACCGATGGTGGGCACCCTAGGGAGCGGGGAGCCAGTGGTGCAACCGACTGCCGCGCCGACTAGAAGGAGGAGGTGACGCCTTTATGATGAAGCGCGTAATCTTGATGCTCGCGGTGGCCGCGATGATGGCGGCGGCGCTGGCCCCGGCGGCGTTGGCCGTCGACAAGCAGTGTACCCTGCGGCCCTGCGAGGGCACCAACGATCGCGACACCCTCTACGAGCGCGGCGGCCGCGGCGTGCCGGACATCATATACGGCTTGCGGGGTAGCGACCGCATCCGCGCCGACCTCTTCGGGGCCGATCGCGACGTGTTGTACGGCGGGCGGGGCAACGACAGGCTGAACGCTCAGGACGGCGACGGGCGCGACATGCTCTACGGTGGACCTGGCGACGATATCTGCTACGTAGACGAGGGCGACTCCCACGTGGGTTGCGAAGAGGTGGCCCTGGTGATCGAGTAGGCGGCAGCCGAGCAGATCGGATGAGCCGCCTAAGCAAGGGCGCCTAAGGGGAAAAGAGCACTTGGGAGGTCGGGGCTCCGCGCAGCCCCGGCCCCTACCCATGGCCTTATCCACCCAAGTGCTTGGAAGGGAAGTTCTCCGAACTTCGGTTCTCGGAAGCCAGCATGGCCCCACCCCATCTCCTTTGTCCTCCGCGGTTCTCCCATCCATAGGGAGCGAGCGAGACCAAGGACCGCGTGCCCTTTTTGCTGCAAAAATGGTACATCGGTACTATGCGCGCCGGGCCTTCGTTTGCCTAAGATGGGCCCGTAGTGTGTTTAGGCGTGCGCCGCAGGGAAGCATTAGGAGCGAGGGATGATTGCGACGAGGGACCTGCTCAGGTTGTCGGTGTTGGCGGCGGCGACGGTCTTGGGGGTGCTGCTGGCCGGCGGGGCGGCGCTGCTGTCCCTCGGGTCGGGGGAGGTCTCGGCCCAAGCCGCGCAACGCCCCAACGTCGTCTTCGTGCTCACCGACGACCAGATGCCCGGCACCGAGAACCGCATGACCGCCCTCAATCGCGACGTCACCCAGGAGGGCGTGAAGTTCACCAACACGACCTCCACCTTTCCCCTATGTTGCCCGGGGCGGGCGACGCTGCTGCGGGGTCAGTACCCGCACAACACGAAGATCTATGGCAACTCGCCCCCGGCCGGGGGCTGGAAGAAGTTCGAGGCCAGGGGGCTGCACCGGAGCACCTTCGCCACCTGGCTCGACGAGAGGGGCTACCAGACCGGCCACTTCGGCAAGGTCATGAACAACTACAGGGGACGGAGCATACCCCCTGGCTGGGACCGCTGGTACGCGTGGAACGGCGTGGACATGGGCTGGACCAGCGTGAATGACCAGGGCAATGAGAAGCCCCTCGACCGCCAGGAGGCCGACTCCCTCGTGGCCGACGAGGCTTTAGGCTTCCTGGATTCTCGCCTGAAGGGCGACTCGGCGCCCCTCCTCGCCTACGTCAACTTCGGCGCCATGCACCAGCCCTACGCCCACCCCAACGTAGACGACAAGAAGTTCAGGGGGGTGGGCGTGCCCAGAACTCCGGCCTTCAACGAGAGAGACGTGCGCGACAAGCCCTCCTCCGTGCGCAATCTGCCCAGACTCTCGAACAAGAAGGTCTCGAAGTTGGACCAGGACTACCGCAACGGGCTGCGCTCTTTGATGAGGGTTGACCGCTTCATCGCCCAAGCCACTGACCTCTTGCGGCGCCGGGGCGAGATGGACAACACCTACTTCGTCTTCTACACGGACAACGGCGCCCACTTCGGCCAGCACCGCTTCGGGCATGGCAAGCTCCAGCCCTACGAGGAAGACGTAAACTTCCCGCTGATCATAAGGGGGCCGGACATCCCGCGCGGCGCGGTCAACACGGAGCTTGTGGGCAACCATGACGTCGCCCCCACCCTCGCGGAGATGGCCGGCGCCCCCATCCCTGCCTTCGTCGACGGGCGCAGCTTCCTCGGCCTCGCCAAGAACCCGACCACACCCTGGCCCCGCACAGCCATCCTCAGCGAGAGGGAGAACGACGGCGAGCCGCCCAACAGGTGGGACATGCTGCGCATGAAGGACCAAGAGGGCGTGAAGGTCTACACCCGCCACCAGAACGGTGAGCAGGAGTACTACGACCTCGTTCAGGACCCCCACCAACTGCACAACGCCCTGGGAGCGGCGGACACCGCCTACCCGGCACCCGACACAGCTACCCTAAACTATTACGAGGAGCGCCTGGACGCCCTC
>CADCUW010000040.1 GCA_902805985.1 uncultured Rubrobacteraceae bacterium | reverse complement strand
GACGACACGATTGTGAGCGAGGCGCAAGATCTTGAAGAGGAAGGTTCGCAACAGCCTCCCGCCCGGCAGGAAGCACCTCCCCGTGGCGATACGCGCGGCTGACGGAGATACACGGGGGAGCGCAATAGACTAGGACATAAACCCCGTGACACCGGCGTGCCGCGAGGTTGGCAGGACCAATTCGGTGCCGCGCCGTCCTTCGAACTCCCCGGTGTTCGTCTCTCGGTAAAGGTTCCGCAACGGTTCGGTTAAGCAGATCGTTTCGCCGTAGCGCGCGGGCCTGCGGGGACGTACCATCCGATCCGATGCGATCCGGAATCGGCAAGAAGGGCGGCAAGCCGGGGAGTGTTCCCGAGCGGGCGGGCGCGGGGTGAGCCGGGCGCGCCGGCTCTTCCTTGCCTGCGGCGTGCTCCTCGTCGTGAGCGTCGTCCTGGCGACGCCCAAGCTGCTCCTCGCCTACCACAGCACCTCCTACGTCATGGGCTGGGCCAACGACCCGCCCGGAGGACCCCACCGCGTCGCCTTCGGCACCGACCGACCGGAGGAGATGCGCGGCGGCCCCGGCGACGACCTGCTGGCCTCCGAGGGCCCGTGGGGCGATCCGCCCGAAGACTACGGCGCGGACCGCCTGCACGGGGGCGACGACTTCCTCGACTCGGTGAGCCTCCCTTACCCCGAACGGCTCCCCGTGGACGTCGTGCGCTGCGGCCCCGGACGGGACGCGGCGGTCGCGGATCCGCAGGACGACGTGGGCGACGACTGCGAGCGCGTCAGGCGCGTGGACATGGGCCTGCTGCCCGAGGTCGGCGACCCCCTGCCGGAGTTTCCCCCGGAGGTCGGGGTGCGCGAGTACGGCCCGAACCCGTACTCGGGGAGGTCGCCGGACTGAGCCAGTTCAAGTTCTACCGGCCTCCGGTCCTCACGAAAGCAACCCCTGCAGGGGCCGCTCGTCGGAACATCAGCCCCAAACCTCCCCGTACGGAAAGAGCGCTTGCTGCAGCATTACCGTCGGTCGCGGCCAGAGGATACTTGAGGCCAGGCACCGGCTCTCCGCCACGGACGGACCCGCGAGGCCGCGAGGCTAGCGGCGTGGGAGCGATCGCGCGGCGCTCGACGCCGCGCGATCGCTCCCACGAAAGGGCGGGGTCGGACGCTACCCCCAAGGGCTCCCCTACTCACCGACCCGCGAGGGGTCCCCCAAGCAAGGATCAACCGGCGGTCGAGGTCAGCATATAGGGGAGACCCCGGCGCCGCCCCACTCCCTCTAGCGCCCGCTGCAAAGCCCCGGGGCCCGGTGCTACGCTACCGGCCGTGGATCAGGATACACTGCACGGGCGTCTTGGAACGGGGATCGCGGACGCGCCCGCGAATTCTGGACGGGTGACGACGGAGGTAGTCGCGAGGGCGGTCCGCGTTGGTCCGCGGACGATCCGGCACTACGTCGGGCGCGGTAGGCTTGGGGCTAAATCGCAGGGTGAGGGGGCAAACCGGAGGTGGCTGGGTCTCCGCGGATAGCCTGCATGCGCGAAGGGCACCGCGACCGGACGCGCGGACGGTCCGCGGGTCCACCGGCAACCTGGCGGACGTGCTACGGGCCATAGCGGCGAGGCTGGAGGAGAGGGCGGCGGGGGCCGCGCAGCTCAGGATCCTCCGGCGCTCACCGCCCGGGCCCAAAGTACGGTGGAGGAGGCTAAGGGGCTTGGGGAGAAGCGCGACGGTTTGAAAGACGAGCTACAAGTCGAGCGCTCGGCTTCTAGGTTCTGGCGAAGGTTATTCGGAGGATAGGGGGCGAACGTGTCGCAACGATCGTGGGAGAACATCGAGGCGCCCGTGGAGGGCGCGCAGGGAGGGCTGGCGGTCCTCGGGGGGTGGGCTCGAGGGC
>CADCUW010000039.1 GCA_902805985.1 uncultured Rubrobacteraceae bacterium | reverse complement strand
CCGGCCGGGCTCGTGCTCGCTACGGCGGTCTTCGCCCTGTTCGAGCAGTTGCCCGAGGAGGCGTTCCTGGCCTGGGGCTGGCGCGTGCCGTTCCTCTTGAGCTTCCTGCTGGTGGTGGTGGGACTCTACATCCGGCTGCGCATCATGGAGTCTCCGGCCTTCCAGGAGATCGAGGAGACCGACACCGAGGCTCCGATGCCCATTATGGATGTGTTGCGCACGTACCCGAGGAACATCCTCCTGGCGATGGGGGCGCGCGTGGGGGACAACGTGCTCTTCTACATCTTCAGCGTCTTCGCGCTCACGTATGTCACCGAGGAGCTCGGGTTGCCGGAGAGCACAGCGCTCATCGGCGTCATGATCGGCGCCTCGATCGAGTTCTTCCTCATCCCGTTCTTCGGCGCGCTCTCGGACCGTATCGGACGTAGGCCGGTGTACATGGGGGGTGCCATCTTCTGCGTGCTCTTCACCTTCCCATATTTCTGGCTCATGAACACGGAGGTGCCGGCCCTGATCTGGCTCTCTATCTCTCTCTCGCTCTTTGTCGGGCACGCCGCGATGTACGCGCCGCAGGCCAGCTTCCTCTCGGAGCTCTTCGGCACGCGCGTGCGCTACTCTGGGGCCTCCATTGGCTACCAGATCGCACCGATAGTCGGCGGCGGCATCGCGCCCTTGATCGCCGTCGCCTTGCTCGCGCGGACGGGTAGTTACTGGCCGATCGCCGTGTACATGATCGCGATGGCCTGCATAACCATCGTCTCGGTCTACCTCGCCTCGGAGACCTCTTTCGCCGAGATCTCCGACGTCCACGAGGAACGGGAACGCGAGCTCATACCCGACTAGTCGTAAGGGCACGGTGGGCGGCAAGCACGCAAGGGCCCGGACGGCGCCGAGGGTGGGGGCGTCGTCCGGGGAACCATGACGGCAAAGGCCGCGAGACGCCGCGCGAAAGGAGAGAAGTGGTAAGCCAGCTCGTAGAGAGCCCGAAGTCCGGCGAGGTGCGCGAGTACAAGATGTTCGTGGGCGGGGAGTGGATGGAGGCCCGCTCCGGGAAGACCTTCGAGAGCGTCAACCCCTACACGGGGAAGGCCTGGGCGACGGTGCCCGAGGCGGACGAGGAGGACGTGGGCCGGGCGGTACGGGCCGCGCGCGAGGCCTTCGAGGCGGGTCCGTGGGGCAAGACGACCGGCACCGAGCGGGCGCGCCTGATGCGTCGTCTGGCCGAGCTTCTCGCGGAGAACGCCGAGAGCCTCGCCGTCGTCGAGTGCACGGACAACGGCAAGCTGCTCCGGGAGATGGGCGGCCAGATGAAGGCCCTGCCGGAGTGGTACTACTACTTCGCCGGGGCCGCCGACAAGATCCAGGGCGAGACCATCCCCTCCCACAACCCAGACTTCTTCGTGTACACGAGGAGGGAGCCGATGGGGGTGGTGGGCGCCATCGTGCCGTGGAACAGCCCGCTATTGCTGCTGACCTGGAAGCTCGCCCCCGCGCTAGCGGCCGGCTGCACCTTCGTGGTCAAGACCGCCGAGCAGACCCCGGCATCGACCCTGGAGTTCGCCCGGCTCTTCGAGGAGGCCGGCTTCCCGCCGGGCGTCTTCAACGTCGTCACCGGCTACGGCACCCCCACGGGCTCGGCCTTGGTCCGCAACCCGGGCGTGGACAAGGTGGCCTTCACCGGCTCGACGGAGACCGGCAAGCTCGTGATGAAGGACGCGGCGGACCACCTCGCCAAGGTGAGCCTGGAGCTCGGCGGCAAGTCGCCCAACATCGTCTTCGAGGACGCGGACCTCGACGCCGCCGCCAACGGGGTCGTCTCCGGCATCTTCGCGGCCACGGGGCAGACGTGCATGGCGGGCTCCAGGCTCCTGGTGCACAAGGA
>CADCUW010000038.1 GCA_902805985.1 uncultured Rubrobacteraceae bacterium | reverse complement strand
TCCTTCCGATCGCCACCACATTCGAGTCTGAGGCAACCACTTTAGGGTGTATTAAAGTGTACAAGCCACAGGTTAGCAAACGGCGCTTCCTAGGTCGCCTGTTTCACAGCTGTTCGGGGAACGGGACCCGTTAGTTGTCACAACCGCCGGCCGGCAACGGAAGCGATATCCAATCCATTACAGTGGGACACTGCGTCCCTGAGAACGCACCGGAAGCGCCGACAAAGAGAAGGGCAGAGCGAGGCGCAACCTGGCAGGAATACGGGGTGGGTTCACCTCCCAGGTAGGTACACACTTGGCGAGAGGCAACCCTAAACCGCACGCTTAGATCTCTCCCTTAGCACGGAGCGGTTTTGGGACCTGCAGCGCCGATGCCGCGATTTGGTCCGTGTAGGTTAATAGTAGCGGTCGCCGCGACTTCGGAAGACTTGAGGAGCGGACTCGAGCCGCCGGTCTACCCATTACGAGTGATGTATCGGGCGTTGCAAGGACTTGCACAGGTTTGCAAATCCCGCGTTTCTAGACGGTTTTTCTCCCCCGGTTTGCTGCGTGTTGCACTGCACTGCGCTACCGGTGGTATCAGAGTGGTATCAAAAGAGCGACGTTCACCCAAACTCATCGTGCTTAGGGGGCGCGGGCAGCTCCCAGCTTGGCGCCTCGCCCGTACCCTCGCGACGAGCCGTGTATCCCGACCGGTGCGCGGGGTATTCACCCAAATAACCAGAACCCTCACAAAGCGCACCTCGTCTGCTTGACCTCGCCTCATTTACCTTCCACGCACTCCGGTGAATAAGGCAAGAAGAAGAGCCGAGCCTGCTCTACATCCTGGCTCTTCTTTGCGCTACGTGACGCTACACCTTAGAAGGGACGACGGCGGGCTCATGGACGCCCGTCAAAACGCCATCATCGGGCTCGGCGGCTTTCTCTCGCCGTTCAGACCAGAGCGCATAGCCCAGCCAGGCCAAGGCTATCCCCACCGGCACTGCAAATATCCGGTCCAACGGGTGCGGGACCAGCGAAGACAATAAGATGGGCAATACGGCCCCGACGGCAAGCAGACCGGCCGCCCAGCGCGGCAGGATGCCGACGCGGAATGTCGCGATGCCAAACAGCAGGCCGCCGAGCACATACCCAAACCCTGCTACCGCATAGAGCGTTGGGAGGACTCCGAGGTTCATCTCACTGGGGTTTCCATTGAAGATCCCCAGGAAGCTCTCCACAAACGTTGGCGCTGCGGTCGCTAACTGCGGCAAGATGAAGGCTTCAGTGAAGGCAAAGGCCAGCGTGTGCGCAAAGAAGAGGCTAAACACGAGATAGCCGGCCAGACCAAGCCACCCGGCCTCTTTCACTTGCCGGGCGTAGAGCCCCGCCAAGCCGAGCAGGCCGAAGAGACACATGGCCGTCTTCAAGGATTGGATGATGACCCATTGGGTGGTGGTGACCGACGAAAGAACGTCAAGTGGATGGATCGGCTGAATCACCACGAAAATGGTCCCTGCCGCCATAGCCGATAAACCTGCCCAACGGATGAGGCTCGAGGCTGTTATCTTCATTTTGCTCTCCTTTCCGTCGGTCGCCATTTTTCGTTCTCCTCCCTCGACCCTAGCGGCCATTCTGTCTGTACTCGTTTTTTCGTTGATAGTCATCGTTCGTTCTCCTCTCTCGATTCACTGTCTGTCATCGGAAGCATCCGCCTAGGGGGGTTGACGCGAACGGCCGAGATCAATGGCAGTCCCAAGTCGCGCACTTTCCTCAGCAATCCGTGCAGCGTGGCCTGATCCACGACCGGGCAGGTCAAAAGCGTCTCGCCGTTGTCTTCTAGAGTGACGGTCACGTCCCCAAACCACTCCGTCCATCGACGATTCAGATGGCCCTTGATCCTGATCTGGTAGACCATCGCTTGGTCGAGTCTGTTTGACATGCCCCTGCACCTTTCGTAGCCGTTGTTCCATGTGCAAGGAGCGTAGCCGCCAGGTGGTAGTAGTGTCATACCTCTTAAGAGGTATTTGGAGGGTTATTCGCGTTCGCCTGGAAGGGGGAATCAGTCAACGATGCTGAGTGGAGGCGTCCTTGCGATTACGTTTGAGATAGGATCCCTAAGGCTTTGCCCCTGGCGACCGCTTGAGTGCGATTCTTGACCGCAAGTTTGGTGAATATATTGCGAGTGTGGACCTTGACCGTGTGCGGCGAGAGATAAAGCCTGGTAGCGGCGTCCTGATTGGTCAGCCCTTCGGCGATGAGTTGAAGTACTTCGAGTTCGCGCGCGCTGAGTGGCTCGACCAATTCGGATTCGGGACCCCTCAACCGCGACGCTGTAGTTTGCTCGGATTCGGCAACAGGGGATGCCGCCAGCAACCGGCGAGTATGCTCTGGTTCAACCCCCTGAGAGAGGGCTTCATAGAGCAGGCGAGCCATCGGCAGCCCTTCGTCGACGAAGATCCGGACGTAGCCCTCCGGGTCAGCCAGCGTCAGGGCACGTTCCAGAGGCAGGAGAGCAGAAGGGTTGTCGCCTTGCACCTGGTGGGCGAGCGCCTGCAGCACCAGGATCTCGATCACGCTCCCCATCCTTCCGCCTTCTTCCGCCGCTTTGAGGAGGCGCTCCAGAAGCCCCGTTGCCTCGTGAATGTGACGCTCTTCCCGATCGCTCTTGTATCGAGCCAAGAGCACCCGCGCCTGGGTGACGTGCTCGAACTCGCGCACGTAGCTTAGGTCGTCGTGGGCGGACAGACCGTGCTCACGCGCCCAGCCCAAGGCTTCGCCCAACCTGCCCTGCGCGACCCACACCCGTGCCTTGAGCGCCGCTACAGGGCGCACGTTTGGGTAGAAATCGCTCACGTACAGGCGCTCTGCCTCGTCGAGCAGGTCGAGCGCGCCGTCCAGATCTCCCTGGGCTTGCCTTATTCGGGCCATAGCAACGCGCCAGCGATACCGGTACTGCGGGAACCCTGTGTGCTCGCCCTGCTCTTTGCTTCTCAGCAGGTGCTGCGTGGCGGCATCCAGATTATCACGCTCACGGTGGACCTCGCCCATTCCCACGTGCATGTCCGCCGTTCCGCGCATTGCGGGGTCGCCCTGCTCCGTCGCGAGCTGCAAGCCGTGCTCGTAGGTGCGCATCGCCTCGCGGAGACGACCTTGCGCAATCCGTATATCGGCCAGGGCGATTGCGCCCCCGACCGCGTCGGAGATGTTGCCGGCCTTCTGCAAATGAGCCATGCCATCGGCATAGGAACGGTGGGCTGCCTCGAGATCCCCGGTCGTCCAGGATGCGAGCCCCAGGATTGCCGCTGCCGCTCCGCGCAGGAAATGGTCGTCCTCAGGGACGAGGTCGAGCGTCCGCCGGGCGTATATCAAGGTGTCGGGCACATTACCCAGAACCAGGGACTGTCCGGCACGGTACATGGCGATTGAACCCGGGAGACGGCGAAACTCCTCTTCGTCCACGACGACCATCTCGGCCGATAGGGCTTCCGGTCGCTCACCCGTATCTGACTTAGCGTCCAGCCACCGTTCGGCGTGCCGCAGGTGGTCCTCAACGCCCTCGAGCTCACCGTTACTCAGTAGCGCCCCGACAAAGTGAAGGCTCAGCACGGGCCTGAAGTGGAACAGCTCGTCGGGGAGCGCCTTTAGCCAACCGAGCAACGTGGCCTCCTGTCTACTCCGACGCGTTGAAGGCACTGCCAGCTCGATCAGGTCCGCCGCTCGCTCGAAATCCTCGGCGGCCAGCGCGTGGTGGATAGCATCGGCCGCCGAACCATGCTGCTCGTACCACTCGCTCGCCCGCCGATGCAGGGTAGGTACCTGATCGGGCTGCTCCTCCATCAAATGCGCAGAGAGAACTTCGGCGAAGAGATGATGATAGCGATACCACTGGCGCCTGTCATCCAGCGGAACGACAAAGAAGTTGCCTCGCTCCAGGGTCTCCAACAGCGCGTTGCCTTCCTCCTGTCCGGTGACGGCATCGCACAGCGGGCCACTCAATCGCTCAAGAATGGAGGTCTGGTGCAAGAAGCTTCGGATGCGTTCGGGCTGACGCCGAAGGACTTCTTCGACCAGATAGTCCACTATGTAGCGGTTATCTCCAGCGAAAGCCCTGACGAACCCGGTAACGTTCTCTCGCCCTTGCATGGTGAGCGCCGCCAGCTGGAGCCCCGCGATCCAGCCTTCGGTACGGGTTTCCAGGGCGGCGATGTCTTCGGCCGAGAGGTTCAGACCCATCGTCCCCTTGAGGAATTCGGCGGCTTCGGAGGCGGCAAAACGCAAATCCGCGGCTCGCAGCTCGGCTAGTTGGCCCCGGACGCGCAATTGGGCCAGGGGCAGATTTGGATCCTCACGGGTGGCGATGACGAGGTGCATCCGCGGCGGCAGGTGCTCGAGCAAAAAGGCAAGGGCATCGTCGACTGGTCTGGCGTCGATTGCGTGGTAGTCGTCGAGGACGAGGACGAAATCGTCCTCCAAGGCTGCGATCTCGTTGAGCAGCGCCGTCAAGATCGATTCGGTCGGCGGTGCCTGAGGGGATCGGAGCGCGTCCAACACCCCTTCTCCGATGTTCGGGGCAATCGTCTGAAGAGCGGCGACGAGGTAAGCCAGAAAGCGCGTGGGGTCGCTGTCCCCTTCTTCCAGCGACAGCCAGGCGGCCGGTCGTCCACAACCGGCGAGCCAGTCGCTTACGAGCGTGGTTTTGCCGAAGCCGGCGGGGGCGGAAATGAGGGCCAGTTTGCGATGCAGACCCTCGTTCAGACGCTCGATCAGGCGGGGGCGGAGGACCGCTCTAGACTGAGGCGGAGGGACATAGAGCTTGGTGGCCAAGATTGGCGTAGTCATAGACTAGCTTTCGAATTCTCCGGCACTTACTCCATGATAGCGTGATCGGCTCGGCTAGTGAATCATCTTCGGCACCTTGTGTGGCTCGCCCCAAGAGATGTCGCGCCTCACACGGCGATAACGATTTTTCCTTTGACGTGTCCTTCTCCGACATAACCCATAGGGTCAGGAACCTCGCTTAACAGGTACGTTCTGTCGATGACCAGTGTGACCTTGCCGGCCTCAATAAGTACTTCTCTTCTATCCGAACAATCGGCTTAGATGCGCCGATTCGGGAGAGCCGACGAGCGGACTCGAACCGCTGACCTGCTCATTACGAGTATTCGGCTCTCAGCTTGTCGGCCGGTTCGACCGGTTCATTGGGTCTACACAGTCCGCACAAATAGGCCGAATCCGTCGTCGCTGTGCGGTCCGGTTGTCATTGGGTCCATTTCGTCCACTCCGGTTGCACATCGGTTGCACATCGTTGCCCACCACAAGGTCTGAGTCCTGCTACGCCGCCAACTTGGCGGATGCCATCTACCACCGAAACGCAACAGCCGCGCCTTCGCGGGGCTCTACTCTAACGGGAGCCAACCTGTGCTCGAACCAACGACAACTTTTAGCCAAATGTCTTGTATACTACGGACATAGTACACGGTCCCTCGGAGAGGTGCTCGTCATGGCGAAGACGATCAGGAATAAATCCCGGGTTCCGGAGACTGACCTCGGGCTGCTCGGCATGGAGGAGGTGAGAACCGGCGAGCTGGTTCGCCGGGTGGGCGAAGGATTCTCCTACGAGGTTCTCGAGAATTTCAGGGAGAACGCCGGGCTGAGCGCGGGAGAGGTGGCCGACCTTGCCCAGATCAACCCGCGCACGTTGAGCCGTCGCAAGCGGGAGGGTAGGCTCCACGCCGACGAGTCCGACAGGATCTTGAGGCTCTCACGGGTCTACGGGAGAGCGCTCGGCCTCTTCGGGGGCGACCTCGTCAGGGCCAGGCGGTGGCTCTCCACCCCCAAGGTCGCGCTGGGCGGCGAGACGCCCCTCGATTACTCGCGCGTGGATGTGGGGGCCCAGGAGGTAGTGGACCTCATAGGTCGCATCGAGCACGGCGTCCCGTCCTAGGTACCTTGGCCCTCGTCACGACGTGGCGCATCTGCGCGCCGAGGTACGCAGACACGGCATTCAGCGGCGAGGGGGCGCGCATCCACGGTGGACGTTGGAACAGCAAGGGCAGGGCGGTTGTCTATGCCTCCGAGAGCGTCTCGCTCGCGGTGCTGGAGCAGCTCGTGCACGTGGAGGACCCGGCGGTGTTGGACGCCTTCGTGGTAGTTTCCGCGCCCCTGGAGGAAGACGCTATCGAGGTCTTGCCCCCATTCTCCCTGCCGGACGACTGGCGAACCTACCCCGCCCCACTGTCCACCAAGAGGATCGGAGACGCCTGGCTCTCCGAGGCCCGCTCGCTGGCCCTCAAAGTTCCCAGCGTCACGGTGCGGGGCCAGCACAACTACCTGATCGATCCGGCGCACCCGGACTTTGCGGGCGTCCAGGTGTCAGATCCGGAACCCCTCGATCTGGATCCCAGGATAACCGGCCGCTAAAACATCGTCTTGCCGAAGCACGTGTCGCTCAGGACAGGCGACGCATGTCAACAAAACGAGTTTAACAATAGAGAGCCTACGAGCGGACTCGAACCGCCGACCTGCCCATTACGAGTGATGCATCAAGCGTTGCTGGGGGTTGCAGGGGGTTGCAAATCCCGCGTATTCAGAGGGGTTTCTTTTCTCTGCCTTGCCATAGGTTGCACCGTATTGCGCTCCCGGTGGTGTCAGAGTGGTGTCAGCCCTTCCGACGTAGGAGGGACAAGATAGGACCCGCTAGGATTAGGGCTGTCGAAATGTTCCGGAAGGCAACCCTTTGATGAGGGCTGGCACTAAGTCAATGCATTGTTCTATCTCCACACTCTTGATTCTTCAATAGTTGTCGCGATCGTTATCCGTCCGCTACTCGCCGAGGAAACGTTCGAGGAACACTACTGAGCGCGTTACGATAGCGTTTGTCAGTTCTTGGCCAAACTCCTCGCTCGCTTGGCGGGCGTCACCCAAAGCCCCGTTCTCCGTGATCTCCTTGAAGGGGAGCGCCACGCCTACCCTGGGTGAGCTGAAGACATCACTGTACGGTAGCGAGGCCGGCTGTAGCTTCCCCATCTCCAATGCCTCGTCACGCACGATGTCTGGCTGCAACGCCAGCCCCATCGATGCCTCCACCTCACACGCGTGTCCCCAGCGTTCCGTCTTCGCACCTCTGCGCATCAGGTCGTCCACGATGGTGAAGTAGAAGAGGTAGGCTGCGCGCACCCTCATCTGAAACCGTAGCTTCGTCATCAGCACGTCTAGCGCGCCCTGGTTGCCAGCGTGCCCGTCGATGATGAAGAAGCGTTCCACCCCCTGTTGTCTGAGGCTCTCGACCACTTCCAGCACCACGGCTTGGAAGGTCTCGGGCGAGAGTGTAATGGTTCCAGGGAAGCCCATGTGATGATAGCTGATGCCATACGGGAGCGGCGGCGATACGACCGCACGGGGACGGAGTGCCGCGGCGGTGCGCAGCGCGAGTTGGTAGGCGACGGCCGTGTCCGTCTCCAGGGTCATGTTGGGACCGTGCTGCTCGGTAGCGCCCACCGGAATCAGCACCACCTCGGCGCCAGCGAGCGCTTCCGCCGCTTCAGGAGAAGTCATCCTTGCCAACGCTACTTGGCGTTCGTCAATCATGTACATCATCCCCTTCCTAGATGCCTGATGGCGATGACTCGCTCAGCAATGACACCGAAGTGACGATCTGCACTATTGCTCCTCATGCGAACCCCAGCGTCCCCTTTTGTGCCCGTATCGAGTCGGGCCGCTATGGATGAGGCGGCGGTGTCAAGCGGTATCCCCACGGTGCTCCCTTCGCCCGTCTATCCCCTATGAAGGGTACTCATACTTTCTGAGGCGCCTCTATCTCGGGGTAGGAATCACCTCTCGCGCAAGGGCTCGTTGGCGGTCTCGGGGAACGTCAGGGCGGCGACGATGCCGGCTAGTGCGGCCGCGATGAGGTAGAAGGCGGGCGAGATCGGGTTGCCCGTAGACGCCAGAAGGGCGGTGAAGATCAGCGGCGTCGTCCCACCGAAGATGGAGACCGCGACGCTGTAGCCCAACGAGAGCGAGCTGTAGCGGACGTTGGTGGGGAAGACCTCGCACGTGGCGGCCGCGTAGACCCCCGCCGAGGACCCCAGTATCACGCCGACGATCACGAGCGCCAGCGTGATGGCGGCGAAGTTCGCCGTCTGGATCAGCAGGAAGATTGGCACGACGGCGAACACCGCCACCACCGGCGCGCCGAGCAGGAACGGCTTCCTCCTGCCGATACGGTCGGAGAGCACGGCCGCGACGAACGCCGTCACGCAGTACGCCGTCGTCCCCAAGAGGACCGCCGTGTAGGCCGATGAGAGCGGGACACCGAGCTCCTCGGAGAGGTAGGTCGGCATGAA
>CADCUW010000037.1 GCA_902805985.1 uncultured Rubrobacteraceae bacterium | reverse complement strand
AATAGGTTTTGAGAGGAGTGATGCACAGTAGCGACTGAAGAAGAGCCGCGAATAAACGGCCAGATCCGGGCGCGGAGCGTCCGATTGATCGCGGCCGACGGCGAGCAGTTGGGCATCAAGCACATCAAAGAGGCGATCGACCTCGGGGATAAGGCCGATCTAGACCTGGTGGAGGTCGCACCGAACGCGGACCCGCCGGTAGTCAGGATGATGGACTACGGCAAGTTCAAGTACCAGAAAGAGCAGGCCCGCAAGGCGGCCCGCAAGAAGCAGGTCAACGTGAACGTGCGGGAGATCAAGCTCCGCCCGAAGATCGGCGACCACGACTTCAACACCAAGCGCGGCCACGTCGAGCGCTTCCTGCGCGGAGGCGACAAGGTGAAGGTCACGATCATGTTCCGCGGGCGCGAGGTCCAGCACCCGGAGCTCGGTGAGCGTCTTCTGCGGCGCCTGGCGGGCGACCTCGACGAGCTGGGCCGTATCGAGAGCCAGCCCAACCTGGACGGCCGAAACATGATCATGGTCATGGCCCCGAAGAAGGTCGCCAAGGAAGAGGAAGAGGCCGAAGCCGAGGAGGCGCCACAGGAGCCTGCGAGGCGCTCGGGCAGCCGTCGCGAGAGGGCGGCTCGCAGCTAAAGCAACTGTTTGATACACTCTCGCCGCTTGCAGAGGCGAAACGGCTTCGACTCCCGTGCCGCGAGCCTCATCGGAAGTACGTCTAAACGAAACGTGGAGGAAAAATGCCGAAGATGAAGACCCACAAGGGCGCCGCCGGGCGCTTTCAGGTCGGCAAGAAGGGCCGCCTGAAACGACGCCGGGCCGGGCACAACCACATCCTCGAGAAGAAGAGCAGGAAGCGCAAGCGGCGGCTCAACACCGAGACCGTCGTGCATGGCGTCGACGAGAAGAAGCTCAAGCGTCTTTTGGGGGTGAGGTAGATGGCACGCACCGCAAGGAGCGTCCACGCCCGCAAGAAGCGCCGGAAGGTGCTCGAGCAGGCCAAGGGCTACAGGGGGACCAAGCACTCCTCGTACAAGCGGGCCAAGGAGCAGGTCTGGAAGAGCGGCGTCTACGCCTACCAGGGCCGCAAGCAGCGCAAGCGGGACTTCCGTTCGCTCTGGATCCAGCGCATCAACGCCGGAGCCCGCGAGCACGGTATGTCCTACTCCCAGCTCATCCACGGGTTGCGCCTCGCCGAGATCGACCTTGACCGGAAGATCCTGGCCGACCTCGCCGCCACCGAGCCCGAGATCTTCGCCGGCATCGTCACCCAGGCAAAGAACGCTCTGGATGGGAACCCCGTCGAGACCCGCGTGAAGGTCGAGCGCGCCCCCGAACCGGAGCCCGCCACCAAGCCGCAGAGGAGCCGCAAGCCCGCCGCCGAAGCCGCGACGCCGCAGCCCGTAGCCGAACCCGAGACCGCCCCGGAGCCGGAGGCCCCCGAACCCGAGGGTGCCGAACCCGAGGCCGCCGAAGCGCAGCCCGAGGTCGAGGCGACGGAGGCCGCCGAGCGCCGGGCCGACGAGCTCGACGTGGACATCGAGGCGGTAGGCGAGGGTTCCGGCGCCGAGGGCCGCGTCCTGGTTGAGGACGTGGAGGAGGCCGCCGACGAAGAGGGCAAGGTCCACGCGACCGACGCCGCCGAGCGGAAGGCCGAGGATCTCGGTGTCGACCTCTCCGCCGTCGAGGGGAGTGGCCAGGAGGGCCGCATCACGGTCGGCGACGTGGATAAGGCCGCCAAGGACGGGGAAGACGGCTAGTACCTGGCACGAGATCTCGCCCAGACGGGCGGCCAGGCTCGATACCAAAAAGCACCGGGAGGCCGAGCGTCTCTTCCTCGCGGAGGGACGGGCCCTCGTCAGGGAGGCCACGGTGCCCCCGGTGCGG
>CADCUW010000036.1 GCA_902805985.1 uncultured Rubrobacteraceae bacterium | reverse complement strand
GGAGAGGTGCAATCTCTCGGAGAGGAGGAATCGTGGCGGCTGAGACGCAGACGATCCGGAACGTGTGCCTTATAGGGCACAGGGGCAGCGGCAAGACGCGCATCGCCGAAGGCATGATAGGCCTGGCGTCCGGCAGGGAAGGCCCGGCTAACGGCACCCTGGACAACTCCGACGAGGAGAAGGAACGCGCCATGACCCTCGGCATGGGTATCGCATCCGTCGGGTGGAAGGGGCGACAGCTAAACGTCCTCGACACCCCCGGCGACGGGGGTTTCATCGGGGATGCCTTCGTCGCCCAGAGGGCGGCGGATTGCGCGGTCCTCGTCGTCCACGCGCAGGACCCGATCCAGGTCGTCACAGAACGCGTGTGGCGCCGGGGCGAGAAGGAGGACATCCCGCACTTCATCGTCGTGAACCACCTCGACCGCGAGCGGACGGACTTCGGGGCCGTCGTGGAGCAACTGAGAGGGCGCTTCGGCCAGTCGGTCGTGCCACTGAACCTGCCTGTTGGAAGGGAGGACGACCTCAAAGGCGTCTACGGGCTGCTCTCCGGCATAGCGTTCGTGGACGGGGAGCAGACCGCCGGCATCCCGGCCGGCATGGAGGACGAGGTAGATGCCGCCAAGACCCAGCTCTTCGAGGCCATAGCCGAGAGCGACGACACCCTGCTCGAGAAGTACCTCGAAGGGGAGGAGATCTCCACGGAAGAGGCCTTCGAGGGCATCCGAAAGGGCATCGCCGAAGGCCTCATCATCCCGGTCCTCGCCGCGAGCGCGGAGCGCATGATCGGCGTCGACCGCCTCCTCGACGCCGTAGCCGGCAGCGCCCCGAGCCCCGCCGACCGGACCCGCTGGACGACCGAAGACGAAGAAGAGGTCGCCTGCGACCCCGAGGGCCCGTTCGCGGCCTACGTCTTCAAGACCTTCGTCGACCCGTACGCGGGCCGCCTGAGCGTGCTGCGGGTCGTGGGAGGCCGGTGCCGCTCGGACGAGGCGCTCACGAACCCGCGCACGGGAAGCCAGGAGAGGCTCGGGAGCATCTCGCACCTCCTCGGCAAGGACCGCGAGCCCGTGGACGAGGCCGTCGCCGGCGACATCATCGCCGTCGCCAAGCTCAGGGACACGGCGACCTTCGACACTCTATGCAAACCGGAGAAGGTGCTCTCCTTCCAGCCGGTCGAGTTGCCGGAGCCCACGGCGGCGTTCGCCGTTGGGGCGAAGGCCCGCGGGGAGGAGGAGAAGGTCTTCGAGGCGATCCGGCGCGTCACGGACGAGGACCCTTCGCTCACGCTTGAGCGCGTCGAGGCCACGGGGGAGGACATCCTCTCCGGGCTCACCCAGATGCACGTCGAGCTCGCGCTGGAGCGGATAGGCCGCCGCTACGGCGTCGAGGTGGAGGCGGAGGCGCCCAAGGTGCCGTTTATGGAGACGATCACGGCGGGTGCCAGGGCCCAGGGGCGCTACAAGAAGCAGACGGGCGGGCGAGGGCAGTTCGGGGACGCGAGGATCGAGGTCTCCCCGCTCCCCCGCGGCGCAGGCTTCGAGTTCGAGAACGCCATCGTCGGCGGCGCGATACCGCGCCAGTTCATCCCGGCGGTCGAGAAGGGTATCGAGGAGGCGATGCGCGAGGGAACCATCGCCGGCTATCCGGTCGTGGACGTGAAGGTCCGCCTCCACGACGGCGCCTTCCACACGGTGGACTCCTCGGAGATGGCCTTCAAGGTCGCGGGCTCGATGGCCTTCAAGAACGCCGTCGAAGACGCCCGCCCCGTCCTTCTGGAACCCTACGTCAAGGTCGAGGTGCTGGCGCCAGCCGAGCTGGTCGGCGACGTTATGGGCGACCTCTCCGGCCGTCGCGGGCGACCGATGGGTGTCGAGCAACGGGGCGAGCGCCAGGTCGTGCAGGCCGAGGTGCCCCAGATAGAGATGCTCACCTACGCCCGCGACCTCCGCTCCATCACCGGAGGCCGCGCCAACTTCCACGTCGAGCCGGGCCACTACGAAGAAGTGCCGCCCAACCTCGTCGAGAGGGTGCTGGCGGCCAACGAGCGGGAGAAGGTGGTGAATTAGGTTTCAAGTTACAGGCACCAGGTTGCAGGAAAGGGTTCCACCACCGGGCCGTAGGGGCGGGTTTGAGACCCGTCCGCGCCGCTAGTTCCCGCCCGAAACCCTCTGGATGCCGCAGAACGGGAGCTTCGCGCTATGGTGGTCCGGTTGCTGACGAGCGTCTTCCGGGTAACGGTGGTCCCCACCGTCGGCTGGGTGGCCGTCTCATTCTGGAACTACGACCTCGTGGGCGGTCTGCTGTTCGGGGAGAAGGGCTCGCGACCACGCTCCTGATGGGCTCGACGGCGACGCTCTCTGGCCTGCTCGTGTTGCGCCACAGGCGCGCGGGCGGCGACGTGGAGTACTGGACAGGGGCAGAGCTCGTCTATGCCTTGTTCCTCTTCGTATCGCTGTTCTACGGCGTCTACAGCTTCTTCGGCTGGTTGTTCTACGCCTGAGAGCCCCGGATATTCAGGCGGCCGATGGCGCTTCGCTCGGGGGTCGGGCATCTCTGCCGGTCGTCGAACCTGCGGCCGGAGAGCCGAAGACCGGCTGGCGGAAGCGGTATCTTGCAGAACGCTTGGGAATTAACGGGGAGTTTACGGTTACGAAACACAAGCGCGTTTTGACCTTGCTATGCTCGCGGCGGCATCGTGTATCGCGGACGAAAGGTTGGCATGGGAATCGAGCGCAGCGTGGTAGACCCGCTCCGGGTGAGCCGTAAAGACTTTGTACGCATGGGGGGCCTTGGGGTGGCGGCGGTCGTCCTTGGCGTCGAGGCTACCGCCGACCGGGCGTTTGCGGACCCCAGGTTCTCCTCCAACCCGTTCACGCTCGGGGTGGCCTCCGGGGACCCGCTCCCCGACGGCTTCGTGCTGTGGACCCGGCTGCTGGCCGCCGGGGGCGAGATGCCCAACCGGAAGGTGCGGGTGCGCTGGAAGGTCGCCACGGAGGAGAACATGAAGACGGTGGTCAAGAAGGGCGAGGCCTTCACCGGCCCCGACCGGGGCTACTCGGTGCACGTGGACGTGCGCGGCCTCAAGTCCGACCGCGACTACTACTACAGGTTCAGGGTCGGCGACTACGTTAGCCCCGTCGGCCGGACCCGTACGACGCCCGGGTTCGGGGCCTCCCCGGCGGCGCTGGCGTTCGCGTTCGTCTCCTGCCAGGACTACCAGAACGGCTTCTACGCCGCATACGGGGCGATGGCCCGCCAGGAGCAGGACCTCGACTTCGTCGTGCACCTCGGGGACTACATCTACGAGTACGGCCCCTCCGAGACCGCCGTCCCCGGCCGCGAGCACAACGGGCCGGAGATCATAACCCTCGCCGACTACCGCAAGCGCCACGCGCTCTACAAGGCCGACGAGGACATGCGCGAAGCCCACCGCCTCTTCCCCTTTATCGTCACCTTCGACGACCACGAGGTCGAGAACAACTACGCCGACGCCATCCCCGAGGAGGGCAGCGAGACGCCGAAGAGGGAGGACTTCCTCAGGCGGCGCGCCGCCGGCTACAAGGCCTACTACGAGAACATGCCCTTGAGGCCCTCATCGATGCCGCAGGGGCCGGACATGCGCCTCTACCGGCGCATAAGCTACGGCGACCTAGCCCAGTTCAGCGTGCTCGACACCCGCCAGTACCGCACGAACCAGCCCTGCGGCGACGGCTTCAAGGAGCGCTGCGCCAGGGCCCTGAGCGACCGGCAGACCATGACAGGCCCCGAGCAGGAGCGCTGGCTCAAGGATGGTATGAACCGCAGCCGGGCGCGCTGGAACATAGCGGCCCAGCAGACCATGCTCGCCGAGTACGACTTCCGCGCCGGGCCAATGGAGTCGTTCAACATGGACCAGTGGGACGGCTACGTCGCCGCGCGCAACCGCCTCATAGGCTTCTTCGACCGGAGCAACGTGCAGAACCCGATCACGCTCACCGGCGACATCCACAGCGCCTGGGTCCACGACCTCAAGACGGACTTCTCGGATGAGACCAGCAAGACCGTCGGCACCGAGTTCGTGGGGACCTCGATCACCTCCTCGTTCCCCGGGGTCTTTATCCCCGTCGTCGAGGGCGCGCGGCCAGACAACCCGCACACGAAGTTCTTCGACGGCGCGAACCGCGGGTACACGAGGTGCGACCTGAACCGGCAACGCTACCTGACGACCTTCAAGGCCGTCCCGACGGAGCCGGGCCAGGGCAGCGTCGTCACCCCGGAGGCCGCATCCACTACCCTCGCCGCCTTCGTGGTCGAGAACGGGCGGCCGGGCGCCACCCAGGTCGAAGGGCCGACGACGCCCACCTCGAGCACCCAGGGTGAGATCGATCAGGGCTACAAGCGCCTGACGGCCAGAGATAGCTGGTAATCGGGGCCGCGGTTTGCGGGAGCCTCGCGCCCCCTCAAACCGCCCGGATGGTGGCTAACCGGTGCGGTCGGGCGGGGCGGGGACTCCTGTCCCGATCAGGGAGTCCCGCGTGACGAGGCCCGCCAACTCCTCTTCGTCCAACCCGTCCGTGCCGGGGGGACGCATCGGGAGGACCATGTAGCGGACGTCGGCGGTGCTGTCGTGGACGGCGACCCGCGTGCCCTCGGGCGGCTCGAAGCCGAACTCGCGCATGACGGCGCGGGGCTCGCGGACGGCGCGGGAGCGGTACTCGAAGCTCTTGTACCAGTCCGGCGGACGGCCGAGGACGTTGCGCGGGTAGCAGGAGCACAGGGTACACACGATCAGGTTGTGAACTTCAGGGGTGTTCTCCACGATGATGAGGTCCGGTGAGGCCACAGCGTCTATGCCGAACTCGATCGCCGCGGCCTTGCCGTCCGCGAGGAGCCTGGCCTTGAAAGCCTCATCCGTCCAGGCGCGGGCGACGAGACGGGCGCCGTTGGCCGGGGATCGGGAGTCCATGTAGGCCACGTTGTCCTGGATCTCGGCCTCCGTCACCACGCCCTTCTCGACCAGCAACGCCTCCATCGCCCTGACCCTGGCCGCGAGAGGGCTCGTGGCGCCTCCGGAGACAACTTCGTGGTCGTGACCGTGGCTCATATCTCTCCTCCCGGCTCCAGCCAGTGCTCGTAGATGTCGGCGTAGAGCCGCTCGTCGGGCGGCCCCTCGTCGGACGGCCCCTCGTCGGACGGCCCCTCATAGTCCGGCCAGAGCGCGTCCTGGCGGAAGCCAACCTTGTAGAGGACCCGCCCCGGCTCACCCGCGAGGCCGTAGGCGAGGTCCTCGGGGTTGGGGTAGGCGCCGAGCACGGCCTCCACCCGCCCCGAACGGCCTTTCAGGTAGTCCGGCGTGCGGACGTGGCCCGGCTTCGCACCCGGACGCACCCGGACGGGATCGCCGGGGGCGAAGCGCGCCGTCAAGCTCCCTCCCAGCGGTGCTGGATCTCCGCGGCCCGCTCGTCTATCTCGACGCTGGTCAGGATGCCCTTCTCGACGAGGAGCTTCTCGGTGGCGGAGGCCCAGCGCTCGTAGTAGGCGAGGTCGCGGTAGTTCGGGAGGGACTCTATTGCGCGGCGGTGCTCGTCGGTGCTCTGAAGTCCCCTCTTGCCGAGCGCCGCGTTGACAGCGTCCGCTATGCGCTCCCAGTCCTCCGGCTCGTGTCCGGAGCGGTCTATGGGGCCGGCCGGCTCGCCGCCCATGTCGTGGGGGCCTGACACGGGGAGCCTAGCGGACCTTGAGGACTTCCTTGATGGGCGGTCGCTCGACGAGCTCCTCGACGTACTCCTGCAGCCGGAGGCCTTCCGGGGTCGCGACGGCGTGGAGGTAGTCGCTGAACTGGAAGGGGGAGACGGGGGCGTCCGGGTCGCTCGTCTGGTTCAGGCGGCCCTCCTGCCTCATGCGCCGGGCGACCGCGCGCAGGACCGCGTAGGACATGCGGGAGAGGTCGCGCAAGGGCTGGTGGCGGTTCTGGCGGGTGCCGAGGTCCACCTGGGCCATCCCGTCGAGGCCGACCATCTTGTACGCGTCGATCATGATCCCGGTCTCCACCGCGTAGCCGGTGAGGAACGGGATGGAGCGGAAGAGCTCCCTGTCGGCCACGAACTCCCCGGCGAGCGGCTGCACGAAGCCGGCGAGGTCCGGGTAGAAAAGGTTGAAGAGCGGCTTGGTGGAGAGCTCCGTGACCCTCCCGCCGCCGTCTACCTGCAGGGCCTCCTGGCTCTTGAACGGGCGCCGGTAGGCGGCCTTGACGTAGCGCACCGCCGGGTCCTCCAGGATGGGGCCGAGGATGCCGTAGACGAGCTGGGACTCGAAGTCCCTCGTGTCCGCGTCCATGAACATCACCAGGTCGCCGCGGGCCACGGAGAGGGAGCGCCACATCGCATCACCCTTGCCGTGGGCGCCGCCGTGCTCGTGCATCAGCTCGTTCTCGGAGAAGACCTCGGCGCCGTGTTCGGCGGCGACGTCGGCCGTCCCGTCGGGTGAGTCGGCGTCGATCACCAGGATCTGGTCCACCAGCGGGCCTCTACCCGTATTCTGGTTGACGGCGTGAATCGAGTCCACGATCGCGCCGATGGTGTCGGCGACGTTTCGGGATGGCAGGATCGCGCTTACCGTCAGGTTGCGCTCATGCTTCCGGCGGCTTAAATCTTCTAGGTCGGAGAACTGCCGGTAGTCATATGAGCGATGCTTAAACCAATCTCTGGCGTCCACGGTCATCACGCACCTCTCGGAGACTTCGCGATTACAGCCAAGGTAAGCTACCGTACTCTCGCGGCTTTGTCTACCGTTTATCGATGATCTTAATTATCCTGAAACGCGGGGGTTTTGTGACGTTCGTATCATGTCTCTGACCGCCAGGATGATAGAATCCAAGACCTTTTCGAGGGTGTTGACCGCGAAGAAACGGAGAAGCCCCACCCCGTGCGTATAGTTTTGACCAACGACGATGGAATAGACGCCCCGGGCCTGCTCGCCGCCCGCCAGGCGCTGGAGAAGGTGGCGGACGTCCTGACCGTCGCCCCCGACCAGAACCGCAGCGGCGTCGGGCGGAGCATCTCCTTTGGCCGCCCCCTGCACGTCGAGGAGCGGAAGATGGCCGACGGGAAACTGGGCTACGCCTGCTCCGGCACGCCCGTTGACTGCGTTCGCCTCGTGGCCCTGGGCCTCATGGACTTCGAGCCCGACCTCGTCGTCGCCGGCATAAACCACGGCGAGAACCTGGGCGACGACATAACCTACTCTGGCACCGTGGCCGGCGCCATGGAGGGTATCGTTATCGGGGTCCCGGGCATCGCCGTCTCCCTTAGCATCGACCGCCCCTGGCACGAGAGCGCCGAGGAGCTCACGCCGCTGAACGGCGACCTCAACTTCGAGGCCGCCGCCGAGTTCGTCGCCAGCCTGGCGAAGGTCGCCCTCAAAGGCCTGCCCGAAGGGCGCATCCTCAACGTCAACGCGCCGAACAGGTCCCGCGGGGAGCTCAAGGGCGCCAGGGTCACCAGGCTCGGGCGCAGGATGTACAGGGACGAGCTCGTCGAGGTCAAGGATGCGGAGGGGCGGGTCGGGTACGACATCTACAACAACCCGCCCGGCTACCACGAGGAGAAGGGCACGGACTTCGCCGCCATCGCGGAAGGGGAGATCAGCGTCACCCCCATCCACCTGGAGCTCACCGATACCGCCGGCATCGATGAGATAGGCACCTGGGACGTAAACTCCATCCTGAACGGCCAGAACCCGTAGTGCTCTCGGCCGCCCTCTTCGACTTCGACGGGACGCTCGTGGATACGACGGAGATGATCTTCCAGTCCATGCGCCACGCCACGACCTCCGTCCTCGGCCGCGACGACCTCTCGCGCGAACAACTCCTCGCCAACGTCGGCCAGCCCCTCCCGCGCCAGATGGAGCTCTTCGACGCCGGTAAGGTCGAGCTTCTCCTGGAGGCCTACCGCGCCCACCACGAGGAGCACCACGACGCCCTCATAGCCGCGTTCCCCGGCGTGGACGCGGCCCTTGGCCGCCTCAAAACGGCCGGCGTAAAGGTCGTCGTCGTCACCTCCAAACGCCGCCGCTCCGTCGAGATGGCCCTGGCGAAGTTCCCCGGCCTCGACCTCGTCGTGGACCGCTTCGTCACCGTGGAGGACACGCAAGAGCACAAGCCCCACCCCGAGCCACTCCTGAAAGGACTGGAGCTCATGGGCGACGTCCCTAAAGAAAAAGCCGTCTACGTCGGCGACTCCCCGTTCGACGTGCAGGCCGCCAAAGCCGCCGGCCTCACCAGCGTCGCCGTGAGCTGGGGCGCCTTCTCCGAAGACACCCTGCGCGAGACCGACCCCGACTACCTCG
>CADCUW010000035.1 GCA_902805985.1 uncultured Rubrobacteraceae bacterium | reverse complement strand
GGTGAGGTGGAACATCAGGCGCGTGACGGTATCGCGTCCTTCCCGGGCGCCGCGTTCATAGTCCCGTTCCCCGAAAGAGACGTGGCCCTTCATCTCCTCGGTGAAACGGACGCTGGTGCGTCCCTCTGGCCCCTGGCTCATCCCGTCGAGCCGTTCTTCTTCTCTATTATCCGCCCGGCGAACCGGTCCGCCAGGGCGGCGATCGTCAGGCTTGGGTTGGCGCCGACCGGCCCGGGCATCACCGAGCCATCCGCCACGTAGAGGCCGGGGTAGCCGAAGACCTCACCGTAGGAATCGACCACGCCCTCCCGCTCGTTGCGGCCCATCGGGCATCCTCCCAGGGGGTGGACGGTGATGAGCCGGTTGAGGTCGGTAACGACGCGTTTGAGGGATTGGAGAGGGTCGTGCACGAACCGGGCCCCGAGAGCTTCCGCCATGCTCCGCGACGCCTCGCGGACGCGGTCCAGGTAAGGGCCCGTGTTGCGCTTGTTCCAATCGACGTCCAGCTTGCCGGCGCGCAGCCTCATGCGCCCGTCGGGGACGTCGCGGCCCATGCCGAGCAGGGGGAGCACCCCCGCGGAGAGCCCCGTGTTGCCGAGCACGCGGGAGAGCTCCAGGTTCAGCCTGGGGTCGGGCCCTGTCCCGGTCCAGTCCCACAGGAAGCGATCTTTGAAGAGGCGCCACAGCGGCCCCGGGGTCTCGAAGAGTTGCAGCATCCAGGCCACGTGCTGGGGAAACCCCGCGTCCTCCAGGTAGAAGCCCCGGCCTTCGCCGCCGTCGGCCCCGTCGTCGAACCTGACGGCGCTCGTGATCACGGGCCCGTATCCGGGGTCGATCACCCGCGGCACCCGCCTCCCGCCGGCCTCCTCGGTAGGTTTGACGGCGAGGGTGAGGTAGTCTCCGTTGCCGCAGAAGCGGGTGCCGAGGGCCCCGCTGATGCGCGGGAAGGCGCTCCGGTTCTTGAGCAGCAGGTACGTCGAGCCGACGGCGCCGGCCGAGAGGATTAGCCGGTCGGCCGCGAGCGTGTGGACCACCGGGCCTCGTTCGCCGGAGGTCGGAGATGTGGGGTGCTCCACGTAGCGCACCGCGTAGCCGCCGGCTTCCCGCGGCTCGATCGCCTCTACCTCGCAGCCGGTCCTGAGCTTGGCCCCGTGGCGCCTGGCCTCGGAGAGGTAGTTGAAGTCGAGGGTGTTCTTGGAGCCGTAGTTGCACCCGATGTCGCACTCGCCGCAGAGGCGGCAGGTCTGGCGCGTGCGGCCGTGGAGGTTCCCGCGCTCCTCACGGATCGGCTCGCCCGGCACCGGCGCCTCGCCCTCGGCGGAGGCGAAGGTGACGGCGAGGTCCGGCAGGAACGGCTCGTGGCCGATCCTTCTCGCGGCTTCCCGGAAGGCTCTGGTCTTGGACGTGCCGCTGTAGGGTTCCCGATCGAAGGGGTACTTCTGGGGGCGCAGCATCTCCTCGACCCGGTCGTAGTGCGGGTCGAGATCCGCGCGCGTGACGGGCCAGTACTCGTGGCCGCCGTTGTGGAGGTTCTCCTTCACGAACCACTTCTCGTCTTTTCGCATCAGGACGTTGGCGTAGATCAGGGATCCGCCGCCGAGGCCGCTGGCCACGAGCGCGTGGATCCTGTGAAACGACCAGAAATCGTAGAGCCCGTGGAGACCTTCTTTCGGGTCCCAGAAGTTCTCCCGCATCGCGTAGGGGCTGCGGGGAAACGAGCCGGGCGGGTAAGCCTTGCCCCGTTCCAGGAGGCACACGTCCAGGCCCGCCTCCGCGAGACGGTGGGCCATCACCGAGCCGCCAAACCCGCTTCCTACGACGATCGCGTCGAAGTGAGACTCTTCCATCACGCTTCCTTCCACTGGCTCTCGGGCAATGGCAGCCCTCGCTC
>CADCUW010000034.1 GCA_902805985.1 uncultured Rubrobacteraceae bacterium | reverse complement strand
CGGGGCATGACGCCTATCACCTCGCCGCCCGCCTCCAGCGCGGCGTCGGCGACAACACCCATCAGGCCGACGTGGCCGCCGCCGTAGACGAGGGTTGTGTCTCTCTCGACGAGGGTCCGGCCGAGCGTCCGGGCGGCCTCGGTATAGGCCGGGTCGTTGCCGGGGTGGGAGCCGCAGAAGACGCAGATGGCGTTCAACCGGCTAGAACCTCTGGACCAGGAAGACGCCGGCGATGACCAGCAGCGCGCCGAGTAGGCGGGGCGGGGTCGCCTCCTGGACGGCGACGCGGAAGAGGCCGAAGTGGTCGATGATAATCGAGGCGATCACCTGTCCCGTAAGAAACAGGCCGATCGTGGTCGCAGCACCCAGGCGCGGGGTCAGTATTACCGAGGCCAGCACGAAGCCGGCGCCGAGCAGGCCGCCCGTCCACATCCACCACGGCGCGTTGAGGACGGGCCCGAGATCCGGAACCGCGCGCCGCACGACGAGCGTGGCGCCGAGAAGCACGACGGTGCCGACGAGGAACGAGATGCCGGCGGCGAGCACCGGGCCGCCCGCGGCGTTGCGCAGTTGGCTGTTGATGGCGAACTGCGTGGGCAGCGCCATCCCGGCCGCGAGCGCCATCGGCAACAACAAGAGCCAGGTCATGCGGGTCACGCTACCGCGGCTCGTAGACGTCGTAGAGGACCGGTTCGATGCCATCATCGCCGACGCCGGTGCGGTACTGGACGTAGCGGGCCCGCTGGAGGTAGGCAAGCGCCGTCTTGATGCGGCCTTCGAGGCTCGGTATGTCCGCCTCGATATCAGAGAGTCTAGAGGAGTCCAGGATCACGTCGTCCTCGTCGTTGTCCTGCCAGACCTCCCACAGCCTGAGCCACAGTGCCTCTGTCTCCGCCGAGAGCGGTTCGCGTTCCATGTTCCCTACCCCTTTTCCTGGTGCTTGCGTAGCTCGAAGACGATGTGCGCTATCTCGGGGACGAGAAGCTTCTCCATGCCGAGGTTTACGGCGTTACGCGAGCCCGGCAGGGACGCTACGAACTTGGTGCCGACGGCGCCGGCGACGGCGCGGCTCAGGACGGCGGCGGCCCCGATCTCCTCGTAGGAGAGCATCCTGAAGAGCTCCCCGAACCCGTCGAGCCTCTTCTCGATCATCCGCTCCACGACCTCGTAGGTGGTGTCCCGGCCAGAGATCCCGGTCCCGCCCGTCGTCACCACGGCATCCACGTCCGAGCGCGCCAGAAAGTCCACCAGCGTCGTCCGGATACTCGTCGCCTCGTCCCGCACGATCTCGCGGGCGACGACCTCATGCCCGGCCCCGCGCATGGCCCCCTCGACGCTGTCCCCGCCGGTGTCGGTCTCGGGCGTGCGCGTGTCGCTGATCGTGAGCACGGCGACCCTGACGGTCTCGGGTGCCGACTCCCGATGCTGGTGCGCGCTCTCGCTCACAGCAACCCCCCGGCCAGAAACGGGTTGCTCGTCCGCTCCTCCCCGATGGTCGTCTCCGGCCCGTGTCCTGAGAGGACGCGGGTCTCGTCGGGCAGCGCGAGCAGCCGATCCTTGATGCTCCGCATCAAGACCTCCATGCTGCCGCCCGGCAGGTCCACCCGCCCGACGCTCCCGGCGAACAGGGCGTCGCCGGAGATGACCACGCCCTCCTCTTGCGAGTAAAACGCCAGATGTCCGGGTGCGTGACCCGGCGTGTAGAGCGCCTGGAAGGCCAGATCTCCCACTTTGACGACCTGTTCGTCCTCGACGTACCCGTCCACGGCGGGGACTTTGCCGAAGCGCAGGCCCATCATGAGCGCCTGGTTCGGTAGCTGCTCGAGCATCGGCTCGGCCTCGGCGTGCATCAGGACCGGGCAGGCGTACTCGTCAACCAGGGCGGCCACGGC
>CADCUW010000033.1 GCA_902805985.1 uncultured Rubrobacteraceae bacterium | reverse complement strand
CCGCCCGGCGGCGAAGTTGACGGTGGCCCGTCGCACCCCGGGCAAGGCCGACACGCGCCTCTCAACGGTCGCCGCGCAACTCGCGCAGTCCATCCCCTCCACGCGCACGACGGTCTTCTCGAAACCGCCTTCCGGAGCTTCCGGGTTCCCCTGGCGCGTCGCCGGCGTCGAGGCCGTAGCCTCTGCCGCGTCGCCCGCGCAGCAGTCGTCCGCGCAGCCGCCGGCCCCCGGGTCCGGTACGTCCATCTTCGGCCCGGGCGTCTGGCCCAGGACTGGCAGCATCTTCTTCGGGCGGCTCACGCCCGCGCCACCGTTTCGTGCGACACCCCGCCCAGAACGGCGGAGAGCAGAGAGAGGCCCCCGCCGGTCAGGGAGTACATCACCAGCTTGCCGTCCCGCCTGGAACGGACGAGGCCGTGGGAGCGCAGCACCCGCATGTGATGCGAGACGAGGTTCTGGGCGCGGCCGGAGATCCAGGCCAGGTCGCACACGCACAGCTCCCCGCCCAGCGAATACTGCCCGTCCTCCCCCGCCTCCCGCAACGCCGCCGCCAACGTCAGGCGGGTCGGGTCGGAGAGCGCCTTCGCCCGCTCGGCCGCCCCGTAGGCGGTCTCCTCGCCAATCAAACCCTCCCGGATGGCCTCGGCCCGCGGGGCGTCCAGACAGAGCAGGTCACAGCGGTCGTCCGTCATCCAAACACCTCAATGATCGTTGATACGTTAGGGCAATACTAGCATGGTCGGCCGAATGAGGTCTGGCGGTCGCTAGGGGAAGAATCCTCCGGACCCCGCACTGATCTCCGCTGGCGACGGTATCGGCGCACACCACTCCAAGGTACCGCGGTCTTCCGCCTGGCGGTGGCCTTTCACCCTTGCTCCACAAACCCTTGCACCGTATTCTCCACGCTCGGCAGTAAGCCGTCGCATGCGCCTCGCCGTTCAGGTTCTATTTTTCCTTGCACATAATGTTGTATTTATGCTACATTTGCTTTGGTGAGGAAAGCAAAGAGCCAGAATGACGAGCAGGATACGAAGATACACAATCGGCTCAAGGTGCTGCGGGTAGAGCGTGGGGTGTCGCGGCAAGAGTTGGCGGAGGCGTTGGGGATCAACTACCAGACCGTCGGTTACATCGAGCGGGGTGATTACAACCCGAGCCTAGAGCTGGTCTTCCGCATCAGCGAGCTCTTCGGGCTACCCATCGAGGCGATCTTCTCCAGGGAGCCTTTCAGGCCGTTGAGCGAAGAGATCTACGGTCGCCAGGACACCCGAATGGCTGCCGCCGACAGCGTGGTAGGCGCGCAAGAAGGAATCCGGCCATGACCGCCCCGACGGCGAAGAGGTCAGCGCTGCACACCATGAGCCGAACTCGCAGGCGGGCGCTGGTGCTAGTTATGCAACTGGGCATGGCAGCCTGGGCGCTGACATTCGCAGTCACGGGGGCCGATTCGTGGTCGGTCGTGCTCCTGAGCTTTTGCCTGCAGGTGCTGTACGCATCCATCTTCTTCCGGTTCCTCCATCCCATCATGTCCGAGGTCATCAAGAAGGACCGCGACCTCGACGAACGCGAGCTATCGCTCAGGAACGCCGCACACTACCACGCGTACCAGATCCTCATCGCGGTGATCTCGACCGTCACTGTCGCGCCACTTGGCGCTTCCCTCTATCTCGGGATCGATCTGCCTCTACGGCTCACACAGTGGCATTTCACGGCGCTCTTCCTCTTCTTCATGAACCTGAGCATTTCGCTGCCCGCGTCGGTGGTCGCGTGGACCGGGCCAGATCCGGCACCAGAAGACCTTTAGTGTCGGGCTTTCGCGGCATCGCGTAGCACGGGGCCGACGATCGGTGAGAAGGGAGTGGCCATGATCGGCGCAAAAGCAAGGAATCTCTCCC
>CADCUW010000032.1 GCA_902805985.1 uncultured Rubrobacteraceae bacterium | reverse complement strand
ACGGGCCTTCGGTACCCTTCTCGGCGTCCGGCTACACGGGGCGGCCTGCCCCCGGAGGGTGGGCTAGATACCGAAGGCTTCTTGCGAACTTAGGCGAACCTTAACCTTCCACGCACTCCGGTGAATAGCCCTATTTACACCTCCTGGCACCCGCTTGATACCGTTCGTGGCCGCTAAAATCATCTCTCTGAGTAATATGTTGATCGTTACAATTCCCTACGCTGCACATGCGACCCTAACGACCGGCCGCGCAAGGCGAACAAGGAGACCGAAGATGCGCCCCCAACCCCCAACCTGACCGAGACGAGCCTCGGAATGTTCAGCGAACGAGAAGACCTCCTCGAACAGGTAGCGCGTAAGAGCCGCGTAGCGTGGTGGGGCCGGGCGATCGCCAGGGTCGCGGCCGTCTTCTCGGTCGTGGTGCTCGCTGTCTTCCTCTTCGGGCCGCCGAGTGGAGCGATCGGCTGGGTCGTCACCGACATTCTCCCCGTGGCCTTGGTGGTGGGCGTGATATTCAGGATGTACGGCCTCGCGGCACGGGGGCTCGCCACGCTCTACGACAAGTACAGGCGCCACTATTAGTCGGACTTCCGGCAACCCCTCCAAGACGAAGTTCGCTCGGTCCTGGTCCTGTGGACCAGGCAGGTGAGGGAACGCAATAATACGGTGGAGTGGCGATGGGTCTTTGTTGCGGGTCCTTACCGTTGTCTTTTGGGTGGCCTTCCCCCTGTTCGTGGCCTCGTTGTTCCTGTCGGACCTCGCTTCCGGATTGTTCGGCGATAGGAGTTCGCGTATGGTCAACGCGGCCTTGCTGGTCGCAATAGTGGTATGTTTCGGGGCGATAACGTCTTACGAGTTCGGGCGCAATCCCATAGCCGACACCGAGCGCGGGGAATGGACGAACAGGCAGCTGTTCTACACGCTTGTGTTCACTATCAGCTTCTTCTTGGGTGGCTACTTCATCGCCGTGGCGGTCTTCTGAGCCAAGGCATCTCCTTAGGACCCCGGCCCAACGGGTGCGTACGGCATGGGACCAGGCGAGCTTCCGAGAACCCAATCTAGGCGAACTTCATACAACGAGGAGACAAACTCGGTGTCCAATAAGCCCACCAGTGATGCGATCGAGATCCGATTAACACCCCCTGCTCCGCAACGAGCGCTTCACGGAGGAGCAGAAAGCCTACGCGGTCGAGCGCGGTCTGATAGCCCGGTGAAGCAGCGGACCATGCGGGGCCGGGCTTTGCCCCTGGCCCCTACCCATACGGGGAGGTACGAAGCGGCATGAGGACGGGTTACACTAGCGGCGTGACGAGGACCGACAGGGGCGCGAACGTGCGGGCGGTCGCCTACGTGCGCGTCAGCTCGGAGGGGCAGCGCAGGCACGGATACTCCCTCGACGATCAGGAGCGTGAGCTCCGCGTCCAGATAGGGCTCCGGGACTGGGAGCTAGTCGAGGTGGTCCGCGACGAGGGAATCTCGGGAGCGGACCCCAACCGTCCCGGCCTCCGGCGCATCGAGGAGCTCGCCAGGGAGGGACGCTGCGATGTGGCGCTCGCCACCAAGCGCAACCGCTGGTTTAGGGACATCGAGCACCGGCGCCGCTACGAACGCGGCCTGCGCAGGGTGGGCGCCCGCATCGCCGCCCTCAACGAATCCGGGAATGCCATCGCCGACGGGGTGGACGACCTGCTCGGTGAGGAGCAGCGCCGGGAGATCGCGCGAGAGACCCACCGGGGCAGGCGGGCGCGGGCCAGGAAGGGCGAGGTCGTGGCGGGCGTGGCGCCGTTCGGGTTCCGGTTTTCGGCCGACCGCAAGACCTTCGAGGTCGAGGAGCCCGAGGCGGCCGTGGTGCGCAGGATATTCGGCATGGCCGCCGGAGGCACGGGCCTGAACGGCGTGGCCTCGGCTCTTGGGGCCGACGGCGTGCCCAGTCCGCGCGGCTTCCGGGGCGCGAGGGGCTCCGGGGACGGCAGGACCTGGAGCCGCCTGGTCCTCCGGCAAATCGTCCTGTCGGACTGCTACCTCCCCTACACCGCCGCCGACCTCGCGGCGCTCGTCGGGGCGGGCAACCTCGACGCCCCCGTGGCCGAACGCGCCCCGGACCCGGCGGGGGTCTGGTGGTTCGCCCGGCGCGGCGTCGAGAAGGTCTACGAGGAGGACGGCGGTCGCCGCGAGTTCTGGGACAACCCCGAGGTCAAGCACATAGCCGTGCCGATACCGGACGCGGGCGTCTCCCGCGAGCAGGTCGAGGAGGCCAGGCGCCGCGTGCTCTCCAACCGGGCGCACTCGAACGCGGGCAGGCGTTTCTGGGAGCTCTCGGGCGGAATCCTCCACTGCCCGTGCGGGAGGAGGATGGCGAGCCACACCGCCAAGCGCAAGGCGGGCCGCGAGTTCTACTACGTGTGCGGCCTGAGGCGATCGAACCATGGCCGCTGCGAGCACGGCGCCCGCTACCACCGCGCCGGGGAGACGGAGGCGAAGGTCCGCTCGCTCGTGCTCGGGTTCCTCTCCGAGCCGAGCGAGGTCCGCCGCCGCGCCGAGGAGTACGTCCGATCCGAGGAGCGGCGCCTCGCGTTCTCTTCGCGCGACCTCGCAGGCCGGGAGGAGCGCCTCCGCAAGGTCGAAGACCGCCGGGGCGTCCTGATAGACCTCGCCGCCGACGGGATCATCGGCCGCGAGGATTTAAGGGCGAAGCTCGCGGGCCTCGACGCCGAGCGCGACGGCCTGCGGCGGAAGCTCGACGCCCTGCGCAGCACGGAAGCGGAGGCCGAGAGGCTCAGGGAGCTCCCCGATCTGGCCGAGGCCCTGGCGCGGGACCTCCCCCACCTCCTGGACGCGCGGCGGGTCGTCCGCGACCACGACACCATGCCGAACGAGAGGACGGAGGAGAACCCCTTGGGACTGTACACCCTGACGTCGGACCACATCAGGCGGCGCACGCCAGAGGATGTCGAGGAGCGGGAGCGGGAGGCCGAGGACGAGCGGGCCGCGAGGTACCGGGCCGCGTACGAGGACCTTGGTCTGCGGGTGGTCGCGCGCCCGGACGGGGCGTTGGAAGCTAGCTGGAGGTTCAGGGAGGCCGTGTTGCGTAAGGGTAGTGACGAGTCTAAGAACCGGCACGCTACAAAGCACTTCCGGGCCACGGAGCACCCGATCGTGCAGTCCTTCCAGCCGAGTGAGGCCTAGATCTGGTGCTACGTGGACGAGGTAGTCATGGAGCCGCGCGGTTAGATCGCCGAAAGAGGAGGCACGAGGTGGTACGCAACGTGACGCGCGAAGAGTTGAAGACGAAGATGAACCGTGGCGAGGACCTCGTCATCGTTGAGGCCCTTGGCCCCGAGCACTACGAGAGCAGCCACCTGCCGGGGGCGGTCAACCTCCCCTACGAGTTCGTGGACGAGGCGGAGAAGGTGCTCCCGGACAAGGACGCCGAGATCGTCGTCTACTGCATGAACACCGGCTGCTCCGCCTCCGGAGAGGAGGCCCGCGAGCTTGTGGAGATGGGCTACTCAAGAGTCCTTCACTACGCGGCGGGCAAGCAGGACTGGATCCGTGCCGGACTCCCCGTGGAGGGCAAGCGTTCCCGGGCGCGTGCGTGAGCCCCTCTTCGCCTCGTCCCGCCGGCCCTCGCGTCGGCGAGAAGAGGAGGGCCAGTGCCTGAGGAGCTGGTAACGGGTTTCGCGCTCGTCGCCATCGTTCTTACGGTGGCGGGACTCGCATCGGGGATCGTGGAGCGGGCGCCGATCTCGTTCCCCATGATCTTTCTCGGCCTGGGGTTCGTTCTCGGGGAGCGCGGGCTCGGGGTCTTGCGGTTCGGCCCGGACGACGCGCTGCTCGAGACGGTGGCCACCGTCACCCTGGCAATGGTCCTGTGCCTCGAGGCCGTGAAGATCGGCAACATCGGCATGGGCGGCGCCGGGTTCGTCCCTATCCTCTCGCTGGGACCGGGGACCTTTATTATCGTCTCGATAATCGCCGCCGCCTCGTACTTTCTGCTGGACGTCTCGGTGCTGATGGCGCTGCTACTCGGCACCATCCTGGCCTCGACCGACCCGGTGGTCCTGCGCGACGTTGTGCGGGAGAGCCGGATACCGGCCTCCGTGCGCCAGGCGCTCAACATCGAGGCCGGCACAAACGACATCGTGGTGCTGCCGACGCTGCTCATCCTGATAGCGCTCGCCAACGCCGAGGCCACCGGTGCCGCCGGGTGGACGGTGCTGGTGGCCGAGGTGCTCTTCCTGGGGCCCGTCGTGGGGTTCGCCATCGGTGCGGGGGCGGCGTGGCTGATGAGCCGGGCAGACCGGCGCTACGGGGTCAACGAGGTCTACCAGTCGCTCTACGGCGTCGGGATCGTGCTGCTCACCTACGCCGTCGCCACGGCCCTGGGCGGGGACGGCTTTTTGGCCGCCTTCGCGGCCGGGTTCGCCGTCGCGGTCCTGAACTTCGATCTGTGCCAGTGCTTTCTGGACTACGGCGAGACCACGAGCGAGATGGCGATGCTCCTCTCGTTTATCCTGTTCGGCGTCGTGATCAGCGACATCTTCGTCGAGGTCCCGCTCCTCCCGACGCTGGCGCTGGCCCTCGTCGTGATCCTCGTCGCCCGACCTCTGGCTATCGCGCTGGTCCTGCGCAAGGCGTCCATAAGCAACCGGGCGCGGGCTTTTATCGGGTGGTTCGGGCCGCGAGGCCTGAACTCGCTGCTGCTGGCGCTGCTCGTCATCCACGCGGGCGTGCCCGGGGCCGAGTTCATCCTGGCCGCGGTCGGCGTGGTGGTCACGGTCTCGGTCGTGGCCCACGGGGCCTCGGCCACGCCGCTGTCGCGGGCCTACGGGCGGGCCGTGGAACGGGAGACCCACGAGGAGGAGCGCGACGACGTGGGCGGCATCTTCGAGGGCGACGCGAGCGCCTCGATCCGCACGCATCCCGACCACCTCGCCCGGATGCTGGAGGAAGACGAGCCGCCACTGGTCCTGGACGTCCGCACCCGCTCCCAGTACGAGCAGGACAAGACCCGCATCCCAGGCGCCCTCAGGGTCGCGCCGGATCGGGTAGAGGAGTGGGCGCGGGAACGGGAAGAGGCGTACGGCAGCCAGGTACACGGCCAGCGCATCGTCGCCTACTGCACCTGACCGGACGAGGCGACCAGCGCCCGTGCGGCGCGACGGCTGAACAAGATGGGCTTTGCGGCGACGGCCCTTGAGGGCGGGTTCGACGCCTGGAGGGAGCACCACGAGGTCGAACCGGCGGAGGAGGTGGCGGCCCGGTGAGCCCGGTGCCGAATACCGCCGGATCGCCCTATGGTGTAATCCTTCCGGCCGGGCGAAGGCCGGTGCCGGGCGGATGGGCCGGTCGGGGAGCCGCAATCGCCGGAGGGCCTTCGGGTAGGGCGGCCCGCGAAGACGATGTGGTTCTTTAGAGTTGGGGGACGGAATGCGCGCGGTAGTGGTGGAGGATCGGGCCCCGGCCCGGCTGAAGATCGGCGAGGTTGAGGAGCCGGAGCCCGCCCCGTCGGAGGCGTTGGTGCGGATCTCGGCGGTCTCGCTGAACCGGGGGGAGGTGCGCCGCTCGCAGGCCGCCCAGCCCGGCTTCCGTCCCGGCTGGGACCTCGCCGGTACCGTCGAGAGGGCGGCCGCGGACGGTACCGGCCCAAGGGCAGGCTCCAGGGTGGTCGGTCTCGTGGCGTCTGGGGCCTGGGCGGAGAGGGTGGCCGCGCCGGTGGACGCGCTTGCGGAGCTGCCCGAAGGTGTCTCGTTCGAGGCGGCGGCGACGCTGCCGGTGGCGGGGCTCACGGCGCTGTACGCGCTGGAGAAGGGCGATGGGCTGCTTGGCCGCGACGTCCTTGTGACGGGCGCGTCCGGTGGAGTGGGTCTCTTCGCGCTCGGCCTCGCCTCCCTCGGCGGGGCGCGTCCTGTAGCACTGGTGAGGCGCGAGGAGCACGTCGGGCTCGCCCGGGAGGCGGGGGCGGCGGAGGTCGCCGTCGGCCAGGGGGCGGCCGCCGCGCGCGGGCAAGGTCCGTTCGACCTGATCCTCGATTCCCTGGGCGGCAGGCCCTTGGGCGAGGCGATGGGCATGATCTCGCCCCGGGGCACCTGCGTGTCCTTCGGCCCGACGGCGGGGGCGGAGGCGACCTTTGACGTCTCGTCCTTCTACCTCTCGGGCGGCGCGAGCCTCTACGGGTTTATCCTCTTCCACGAGATCCTCGGCAAGCCCGCCTCGGACGGGCTCGCGCGCCTCGCCCGGCTCGTGGCCGAGGGACGGCTCGAAACCCGCATTAGTGTCGAGGAGCCGTGGGAGGAGGTCGGCTCGGTCGCAGAGCGGTTGCTCCAGCGCGGGTACGCCGGCAAGGCCGTGCTGCGGGTAGAGGGCTAGGGCCTCCCCTTGGAGCACTTCGAGCTCGTCATCCTGCTGCTGCTGGTGGCGGTGGCGGGGCTCGCGCTTCTGGCGCGGGTGGCGCGCATCCCCTACCCGATCTTTCTCGTCTTGGGTGGGCTGGCAATTGGCTTCGTGCCCGGGGTGCCGGACATCGAGCTGCCGCCGGATCTGGTGCTCCTGATCTTCCTTCCCCCGCTCCTCTACGCGGCGGCTTTTTTCTCGTCCTTGAGGGACCTCCGCCAGAACGTGCGCCCGATCTCGCTGCTCGCCATCGGCCTCGTCATCGCGACGGCGCTTACGGTGGCAGCGGTGGGCCACTGGGTCGTCGGCCTCCCGTGGAACGTCGCCTTTGTCCTCGGGGCGATAGTCTCCCCGACCGACGTGGTGGCGCCGGCGACGATCCTGCGTCGTCTGAGGGTGCCGCGCAGGATCGTTACCATCGTCGAGGGCGAGAACCTCACCAACGACTGGACGGCGCTCGTCTTCTACCGCTTCGCCGTGGCCGCCGTGGTACAGGGGTCTTTCTCGCTGTGGCAGGCCGGCCTGGGGTTCCTGCTGACCGGTCCCGGGGGGTTCGCCGTCGGGCTGGCCGTGGCCTGGCTTATCGCGCAGGTGCGCCGGCGGGTGGATGATGCGATGGTGGAGATCACGATTTCCCTCTTTACGGGCTACGCGGCGTACCTGCTCGCGGAAGAGCTCTCCCTCTCCGGCGTGATAGCCGCCGTCACGGCCGGCGTCTTTCTCGGGTGGCGCTCCTCCGATCTGTACGCCCCTGCCACGCGCATCGAAGCCTACGGGGTGTGGGAGGTCCTGCAGTTCTTGCTCAACGCGGTCCTCTTCGTGCTGGTCGGCCTGCAGCTACCACAGGTGCTGGAGGGCATCTCGGGCGAGCCCGCCGGCACGCTGGTCCTCTGGGGCGTGGTGGTGAGCGTCGCGGTGATCGTCACCAGGGTCGTCTGGGTCTTCGTGCTCACCTACGGGCCGCGACTGCTCTCCCGCCGGCTGCGGGAGCGCGACCCCTACCCCGGGTGGCGCAACACGTCGATCGTCGCCTGGAGCGGGATGCGCGGGGCTGTCTCCCTGGCCGCCGCGCTCGCGATACCGCTCACCCTCCAGACCGGGGCCCCGTTTCCCCAGCGGGACCTCCTAATCTTCCTCACCTTCTGCGTGATCCTGGCCACCCTGGTCTTCCAGGGACTCTCCCTGCCACCCCTGATACGAACGCTCGGCGTGGAGGGCGACGGCCTTAACGAGAGGGAGGAACTGAAGGCCCGCCTGCGCGTCGCGGAGGCGGCGGTCGCCCGCGTGGACGAGCTGGCTGAAGAGGAGTGGGTGCGGGAGGACACCGCCGAGAGGATGCGCGGCCTCTACGGCTACCGCAGGCGACGGTTCGCCGCCCGCGTCGGGGCCGCCGAGGCGGGCGACGGGGAGGACTACGAGGACCGCTCCTCCGCCTTCCAGCGCTTCCAGCACGAGGTCCTGGCCGCCCAGCGCACGGAGCTCCTGCGCCTGCGCAACGAGGGCTTTATCAACGACGAGGTGATGCGCCGCGTCGAGCGTGACCTCGACCTCGAAGAGGCGCGGCTGGAGCAATGAGCCGCCCGCCAACCGCCGCTCCTGACGCCACGGCCGGGTCCCTGCCCCACACGCAGGTACCCGGGCCGGAGGCGCCGTCGGAGGGGTCAGTGGCGGGTGGATGTGGCGAGCAGTGGGCCGCCAGAGGCGCCGACAAACCTCCGTAGCACGGCAACCAGGTAGGCGAGCCGGGCGCCGCCCCTCCTCCCCACCGAGACGGCCGTCGAGGTGCGGCCCGGTTCGAGACCAGACGCGGTCTCTGCCCAGGGCTCTGGTCTCGGCGGGTTCAATGGGTTTCGATGCGGAGTATGGGATCGTTGGCGTGCGCGCGTAGCGTGCCGGTCCCGCCGATGGGAAAGGTGAACGCCGGGGTGGTGTGGCCGAAGCTGGCGT
>CADCUW010000031.1 GCA_902805985.1 uncultured Rubrobacteraceae bacterium | reverse complement strand
AGTTCAAGAAGTTGAAGATCTACGCCGGTCCCGAGCACCCGCACGCCGCCCAGGACCCGCAGACCCTCGAGGTGGGATAGATGGCTGAAGCTGCCCTTTACACGGGAACCGGAAGGCGCAAGACCGCGGTCGCAAGGGTGCGTCTGCTCCCCGGTGACGGTAAGATCACGGTGAACGGCCGCGAGCTGGCGGAGTTCTTCCCGCGCCCGGCGTACCAGATGGCCGTGAAATCCCCACTCGAGACCCTCGGGGCCGCGACCCGCTACGACGTCGTCGCCAAGATAGAGGGCGGCGGCCTCACCGGGCAGGCAGAAGCCCTGCGCCACGGCATCGCCAGGGCGCTCGCCGAGGAGTCCCAGGAGGCCCGCGGTGAGCTCAAGGCCGCAGGATTGCTTACGAGGGACGATAGGGCCGTCGAGCGCAAGAAGTACGGTCTCAAGAAGGCCCGCAAGCGCCCTCAGTTCTCCAAGCGCTAGAGGCGCCGAAGCGAGCGACGCTTTACCGAGCGAGCCCTTCCACGACCGGGAAGGGCTCGTTTGCGTCTGGAGGGAGGCTGGCGTGAGGCCCGAGAGAAGCGCATCCGTGGTCTACGAGGCGTTCGACGCGGGCTCGCATCTCTCCGGGGTGGTCGGGATCCTCGCCTCGCTCGAATGGGACAACTTCCGATTCGATACGGATCTCACCCGCAGATCCCTCACCGCGCCGGGGGTGACGGCGATAGTGGCCGTAGCCTTTGATACCGGCGGGGTCGTCGGGTTCTCGCCCAGGTCTTTGGCGACGGCGTCTTCCAGGCGCACCTCGGGCTGCTGGCCGTGGACGAGGGGTGGCGGCGCAGGGGCGTGGGCCGCGGGCTCGTCGAAGAGGCTTTCGCGAGGGTGGGGGCCGGGCGCATGGATCTTATAGCCTCGGACGAGAGCCTGGACTTCTACAGGTCGCTCAGGCACAGAGAACAGGCCGGGTTCAGGATCTACCCCGGCAGAGAGGAGATGGGCTGAAGGAGGGAACGATAGCTTTCGGCACCGACGGGGTGCGCGGGGTCGCGAACAGGGACCTCACTCCCGAAGACGCCGTGCGCCTCGGCCTCGCCGCCGCCCGCGCCTTCGGGGGCACGGTCCTCGTCGGCCGGGACACACGGCTCTCGGGCGGGATGCTCTCCGGCGCCTTGGCGGCCGGCCTCTCCGCCGGCGGTGCCCGCGTCTTGGACCTCGGCGTCATCCCGACGCCGGGGGTGGCGGCCCTCGCGCCCAGGCTCGGGGCGACCGCAGCCGCCGTCGTCAGCGCTTCGCACAACCCCTTCGGGGACAACGGTATCAAGTTCTTCTCGGGCGAGGGGCGCAAGCTCCCGCTGGAGAAGGAACGCGAGATAGAGGCCCTCACCACCCGGGACGCGCCGCGCCCGACGGGGGAGGGCATAGGTCCTGTGGAGACCGCCGAGGACGCGGCGGGGCTCTACGTGGATGGCGTGCTGGAGCGCCTGAGCCCGCGGGCCGGGGGTATGAAGGTTCTGCTCGACTGCGCCAACGGCGCGGCCTCGCGGGCCGCGCCGGAGACGTTCCGCCGGCTCGGGGCGGACGTGACGGTGGTCGGGGCCGACCCGACCGGGACGAACATCAACGAGGGGTGCGGGTCAACCCACGTCGGGACGCTTGACGCCTCGGGGCACGACGTCGCGTTCGCCTTCGACGGTGACGCGGACCGGGTATTGGCCGTGGACGAGGAGGGCAGGGTAGTGGACGGGGACAAGATCCTCGCCATCCTGGCCCGCGATCTGAAAGAGCGTGGCGCCTTGGGCGGCGGCGTGGTCGTCACGGTGATGAGCAACCTCGGCTTCTTCAAGGCGATGGAGGCGATGGGGGTTCCGTACAGGGTGACGCCCGTTGGGGACAGGCACGTCGCGGA
>CADCUW010000030.1 GCA_902805985.1 uncultured Rubrobacteraceae bacterium | reverse complement strand
TGGGATCTCTATCTCGGGCGCCGACGCCGCTAACTACAACCTCACCAACGCGACAGCGAGCACGGCGGCTGACATCACGGCCCGCGGCCTGGTCGTTACCGCTAAGGCTGCCAACAAGGTCTACGACGGCACCACCGACGCCACCGTCAGCCTCTCGGACAACCGGGTTAGCGGCGACGTGCTGAGCACGAGCTACGCGAGCGCTTCGTTCGACAACGCGAACGCGGGGACCGGCAAGGTCGTGACCGTCAGCGGCATCATGGTCGCGGGTGCGGACTCGGGCAACTACACGTTCAACACGAGCACCACGACCTCCGCCGACATCGCGAAGCGGGCGATCACGGTCACCGCCGACGCCAAGAGCAAGCTCTTCGGCGACGCCGATCCGGCTCTGACCTACCAGGTCAGCGGCGGGCCGCTCGTGAGCGGTGACGGCTTCTCGGGCAACCTGAGCCGCGACCCGGGCGAGGCTCCCGGCCAGTACAGCATCCTCCAGGGGAGCGTCTCGGCCGGGCCCAACTACGCGGTCGACTACGTCGGTGCGAAGCTGACGATCGGCGCCTGGACCACCAAGGGCTTCTACGCCCCGGTCGACATGCTCGACAGCACGGGCAAGTACATAGTCAACACGGTCAAGGGCGGCTCGACCGTCCCGATGAAGTTCGAGCTCTTCAAGGGCGCCACCGAGCTGAAGGACGTCTCGGCCGTCAAGTCGACGACGTACTCGTCGAGCTCTTACTGCGGCGGGGCGGTTTCGGACGAGATCGAAGTGGTGATGACCGGTAGCACGAGCCTCCGTTACGACGCCACCGGCGACCAGTTCATCTACAACTGGAAGACGCCCACCGGCGCCGGCTGCTACAAGATGACCATGACCGCCCAGGACGGTTCACAGCTGATCGCCTACTTCAAGACCAGGTAAATCGAGGAGGTAGAGAGCACCACATCCACCACGACGAGGGGGCCGGAGCGTAACAGCCCCGGCTGCCTCTGCTACGTAGAGCCACGGACACCCCTAGTCCAAGGAGCCGCCCGAAAAGTGAAACGAAACCTTCAACAACCCGCAACGATGGACACCATCGGCGCCAGCACGGGGATCGAAAACGCCCCGGCGCCCGCGGACGGGAAAGGGAGGTAGCCCCCGTGTGTTCCGAACCGCTCGCCGAAAAGTGGGAGGGTAGCACGCAAGGCGCGTCGCCGCCCGACCCGGAAGAACGCTACCGCGACGAGCGCGTCCGGCTGCCAGCAGAAGAGGGCGCGAGGCTGGTGTTCTTGCGGGGTGTCATCGACGAGGGGACGAGCCGCGGCTGGAAGATGGTCAGCGTGGCGAAGCAACAGGGCGCCGACGTGCTCCTGGTGACGTGGGACACACAGGGTCCCATCTTAGGTTGAGGAGACCATCGACGTCCTGGGCCAATTCTGGCGGAACCTCCCAGAACCCCCGATCAGCGCGGGCAAACCCACCGCGCTGATCGGTTCTTGGTTCCTCGCCCGCGTTGCGGGGGCACGGGGCTCCGTATACTTGGGTCGGCGCCACCGTCCCTGCGCGGCGCCGGGCGGTAGGCAGCGGTACGGAAGACGGCGGTAGGGAAGGCGGCGGGCGTATGGCATCGGAGCACCTCAGGGCGCGAGAGAGGACGGTCCCGGGGCTGCCCGGACGCCTGCGCGCGTTCTCGGGGCTGGTGGCGGGCGCGGCGGTCGTCGTCGGTGCCTCGGTGCTTGTCGGCTGGGCGCTCGACCTAGGCGCGATCAAGCGCATCCTGCCCGACCTATTGGGGATGAACCCCCTGACCGCGGTCCTGTTCGCGTCGGCCGGCGCCTCCTTGTGGCTGCTGGGCGACGGGGGGAACGGCCGGTGGGCCGGCCGGGTCTCCGCGGGGCTCGCGCTCCTGGTGTGCCTGGCGGGGCTCGTGAAGCTCGCGCAGCCTGCGCTCGGTTGGGCTGGCGGCATCGACCAGGCGCTCTTCACCCGAGCGCTTGTGGCCGGGGCCGTCCCCAACGGCCTCCCCGGTCGGATGGCGCCCAACACGGCGCTCAACTTTCTGCTTATCGGCGCGGCCCTGCTAACGCTCGACAGGCAGACGCGCCGCGGGATATGGCCCGCCGGGTGGCTGGCGCTGCTCTCCGCCGCCGCGTCGAGTCTGGCGGTCATCGGCTACCTGTTCGGCGCTGAGGCGCTCTACGGGGTCTCAGACCACGTACCCATGGCGCCGCACACCGCACTGACCTTCGTCTTAGTCTCCTTGGGCGTGCTCTGCGCGAGGCCCGACCGAGGGCTCGCGTCCCTCGTGACGAGCGACAGCGCCGGCGGCCAAATAGCCCGTCGCCTGATGCCGGCCGCCGTCGTGGTGCCGCTGGCGATCGGCTGGCTGAGGCTCGAGGGGCAGCGGGCCGATCTCTACGGCACGGGGCTCGGCGTGGCCCTGGTCACCGTGACCAGCATGGCCGTCTTTGCCGGCGTCGTCTGGTTGAGCGCACGCTCGCTGCACAAGGCAGACCTGGAGCGGGGAGATGCCGAGGAGCGGCTGCGGGAGGCCGAGGCGCGGTTCAGGAAGTCGTTCGAGTACGCGGCGATCGGGATGGCCCTCGTGGGCCTCGACGGGCGTTGGCTGCAGGCCAACCGGGCCCTGTGCGGGATCGTCGGCTACTCGGAGGCGGATCTGCTCCGCAAGACCTTCCAGGACATCACCCACCCCGACGACCTGGAGGCGGACCTGGGGCACGTGCGGGATCTCCTGGCCGGGGAGATCGAGTCCTACCGGATGAAGAAGCGCTACCTACACAAAGACGGGCGAGTCGTCTGGATTTGGCTCTCCGTCTCGCTGGTCCGCGACGGCGGGGGCGCGGCGCTGTATTTTATCGCCCAGATTCAGGACGTCACCGAGCAGATGCGGGCCGAGGAGGCGCTGCGCAGGAGCGAGGCGCACAACCGCGCCGTACTGGAGACGGCGACCGACGCCATTATCACCATGGGCGCGGATGGTTCGGTGCTCTCTTTTAACCCCGCGGCAGAGAAGATCTTCGGCTACGCCGCGGAGGAGGTCGTCGGCAGGCCTCTGAAGATGCTGATGCCGCTGCGCTTCCGGGAGGCGCACGAGTCGGGCTTCAGACGCTACCTGGCCGGCGGCGAGGCGCGCGTGGTCGGGAAGGGGCCCGTGGAGCTCGCGGGCCTGAGGAAGGATGGCGGCGAGTTTCCGCTGGAGCTCTCGCTTGGGCACATGCGCGAAGGGCAGGGCTACCTCTTTACCGGCATCTTGCGCGACGTGACAGAGCGAAGGCGGGCCGAGGAGGACCTGGTCGTGGCCCGCGAGGCCGCAGAGACCGCCAACAGGGCCAAGGGCGAGTTTCTGGCGAACATGAGCCACGAGATAAGGACCCCCATGAACGGCGTCATCGGCATGACCGAGCTCCTGCTCGACACCGACCTCGACCGCGAGCAGCGCGAGTACGCAGAGACCATCCGCCTCTCCGGGCGGAACCTGCTCTCGATCACCAACGATATCCTCGATGTCTCCAAAATCGAGGCCGGGGCCATGCGTCTTGAGGTCATGGACTTCGACCCGCGCGCGGCGGTCGAGGACGTGATGACCGTCATGGCCGGGCGGGCCCACGACAAGGGCCTGGAGCTGGCCCACGTGGTGGAGCCGGGGGTGCCCGCCGTCCTGCGGGGCGACCCCGGGCGCCTGAAGCAGATCCTGACAAACCTCGTCGGGAACGCGGTGAAGTTCACCGAGGAGGGGGAGGTCGTCGTGCACGTCGAGCCCGGGGAGGCTCCTTTGAGGAGGCCGGCGACGGTCCGCTTCGAGGTCTCGGACACCGGGATCGGCCTGACCGGGGAGCAACGGTCGCGCCTCTTTCGGCCCTTCACCCAGGCCGACGCCTCCACCTCCCGCCGCTACGGGGGCACGGGCCTCGGCCTCGCCATAAGCCGCCAGCTCGTCGAGCTCATGGGCGGCGAGATAGGGGTGGACAGCGAGCCGGGGAAGGGCAGCAAGTTCTTTTTCGAGGCCCCCTTCGAGGAGGGCCTCGCCGAGGTCCCGCCCGTCCGAGATCCCGGGCGCGGCCTCGGCGGGCTGCGCGCTCTCGTCGTCGACGACAACGCCACGAACCGCGGGATACTCAGCAAGCAGCTTTCCTCGTGGCGCGTAAAGAGCTCGGTCTCCGAGGACGCGCGCGCCGCCCTCGAACACCTCCGCCGCGCGGGCGCTGAAGGCGAGCCCTACGACCTGGCGATCCTGGACATGCAGATGCCCGACATGGACGGCGTGGAGCTTGCACGCGCCATAAAGGCCGACCCCCTCCTCGCCCCGACCCGTCTGGTGCTGCTCACCTCGGTGGGCTCGCGCGGCGACGGCGAGGAGGCCCGTCAGGCTGGGGTGGAGGCTTACCTCACCAAGCCCGTGAAGCAGTCCGAGCTCTACGACTGCCTGGCCACGCTAATGGCGTCCCCGGCCAAGACCGGCGAGGGGGAAGGCCTGCTAACCCGCCGCACCTTGCGCGAGAAAAAGGCGCCCGGGCGCGTCAGGGTGCTCGTCGCCGAGGACAACCCCGTCAACCAGCGGGTCGCCGCGGGGATGCTGGAGAGCCTCGGCTACCGCGTCGAGGTAGCCGCCGACGGCCTGGAGGCGCTAGAGGCGCTCTCCAGGGGCCGCTACGGGGCGGTGCTCATGGACGTGCAGATGCCGCGGCTCGACGGCTACGGGGCCACCGGCGAGATCCGACGCCGGGAGGCCGAGGCCGGGGGACCGCCGACCCCCGTCATAGCGGTGACGGCGAACGCCCTTTCGGGGGACCGCGAGAAGGCGCTGGAGGCGGGCATGGACGATTACGTTGCGAAGCCCATCTCGCGCGATGACCTCGCCGCGGTCCTCAAGCGCTGGATTCCTTCTGGCGCCCCGGGGGAGGAGCCGCGCGGCCGGTCGAAGGATGATCCCCCGGACGGGAAGCCGGGCGCTCAGGAGGGCGAGCCCGTCGACCGCCGCGTGCTCGAGCGCCTCGAGCGCGCGGTGGGGGCAGAGGCCGTGGAAGAGGTGATCGGGGCCTTCCTCGAAGACGCCCCCGCGCGCCTGGCGGACCTGCGGGAGGCCGCCCGTGCCGGTGAGTCCCGCGCGGTGAGCACCTTGGCCCATGCCCTCAAGGGCGGCTGCGGCAGCCTGGGGGCGGTTGAGATGACGCGCTTGGCCGCCGAGCTCGAAGAGGCCGGGGCCTCCGGGGACCTCACCCGGGTTCCGGAACTACTCGACCGGCTCGAGAAAGACTTCGGTCGCGCCAGGGCGGCGCTCGATGGCGACTTCTCGGCTGGAAACGAACGGGAACAGTCCTGATGCCCGCGGCGCCTTCCCGCCCGGGAGAGCGGACGAGGCGGCAAACCCGCCGGCGGCCACAGCGGGCAGGTCCGAGGGTTTCGGAGCAGGAGGCGTCGGCCGTGCGGGCTCGGGTACCCGAGCCCGCCCTTGGCGACACGTAGCGCTCCGCCCACCAAGGCCGCGACCCCGCCCCAGCGTGCGAGAACAAAAGCGCCATGGGGAGATGTTCCCTCCCCACCCGATGCTTCCCTTGGGGACGGATGATCGCACTCGGCCGAGCCCGGCGCATCTGCCGGATCCTTATGCACCCAACCTCGTAGATTAGGAAGAAGGCGAGGTTCCGCGAGCTTCAAAACAGCCGGGCTCATACTGCTTTCGTCGATGGCGAGGAGTTTATCGGGGGCGATAGGATGATAGGGAAGGTCCGAGGAAGGGAGGGGCATGCCCGACAACCCCACACAAAACGCCCCCGAGCGTGACGGCGAAGACCACGACAAGACGACGAGCGAGGAGCCCTTCGACGAAGGAGGGTTTGACGGAGAAGGGTTCGACCCCGAAGAGGCCGAGCGGCGCATCACGCGGTTCGTGACGACCGCAGGCGAGCTCCCCGGCCCCCCGTCGAAGAGCTCGCCGATCAGGTCGCCGCGCTCATGCGAGCAACCTTGCGCGACCTCGAGAAGATCATGGACGGCGAGCCCCACAACAAGGTGCTCGCCACGGACCTCCTGCTGGGCCAGCGGGCCCGCGCGTTGCAGCAGCACGACCCGGAACGGTGGCAACTCTACGCGGCAACCACGCTTCTGAGCGGGGTTGTTGTGCGCGGCGCTCGGGGCTGACCCAAATGCGACGTCGTGCGTGCCTACCCAACGCCACGATACGTGGTGTCGACCAGGACGCAGCGGGGCGGGAGACTGGATGTAGCCTTCTGGGAATTAGCCTTCTTCGAGGTTGGGTGAATAGGGGTCCGCTAGTCCGTCTGCTGGCTCCTAGAAGCCGTATCGTCGCCCATCATCGTCGGCGTAGGGCAGCGACGTTCACGCCAAGACGGAAGGAGACGCGGAGGATGGTTAACAAGCTGGCGAAGGGGATCGCGCGGGCGGGAAGGGCCGCTGTGTTGGTGGTGGGCCTCGCCGTGGTGCTGGCCCTCGTCCTGGGGGTCGCGACGACGGCGCTCGCGGGCAGGGGGTGGGGGCGACCTTCAACCTCGGCTGGTGGGGCGCAAGACGGAGGGGGCCTCCAAGCCGAGCCCGCTAGGTGCGTTCGGGTTCGGCCTCGCGCAGGCGGCGGCGCTGGTGCCGGGCGCCTCGCGCTCGGGGGCGACGATAACGTGCGGGCTGTTCCTATGCCTCAGGCGAGAGGAGGCGGCGCGCTCCTCGTTCCTGATAAGCGTGCCCGTGACGGCGGCCGCGGCGGGGCGGAGGCGGTGGGGGAGGGGATGGGCAGCCACGAGGCGGCGATGTTCCTTGCGGGATCTGCCTCTTCTGCCGTTGTGGGCTACCGGGCGATCCGGTTCCTGCTTCGCTTCCTGGCCGACCACACTTTGCGCATCTTCGCCTACTACCGCTTCGCCTTGGCGGCGGTGGTGGCCGTCGTGCTGTTGTCCTCGGGAGCCTGATCCTACATTCACCCAACCTCGTAGATGGGCAGTTCTCCGAAGCCCACCTCCCGGGGTGTCCTGGGGCACATCGCCGCAGCCCAGCCGAAACCGCCCCGGCGGGCGACGGGTCCAAGGTCGTGTGGGATGGGAAGAGGACCTGCCGCCGGGCTACACCCTGAGGGAGGACCCGGACCTGCTGGTGCTGCTACGGCCCGACGGCTCGGTGGTCGCCGCCTTCAGCGCGGGCGGGGCCGATCCCATGGAGGTGATCGCCGCGGCGTGTGAGGATCTCGGGTAGGCGCTCCGTCCGCCCGTCTTCACAGGAGGGCCGTTTACGGGACTTTGCCCCGAGGGGTTTCTCAAAAGTTCGGAAAGAAAGTGTCAAAGATAGCCCATCTGGGGGATACGCCGAAGTCACCTCCTCCCCGATACTTCCGCTGCTATGTCGAGCAGGGGCTGGGGTCCGCGCACCTTCCTTCCTCCGCTCTGCCGAAGAAGGGAGGCACGGGGATGCGAAGGACAATGCCGTTGCTGACGGTGATGGCGGCAAGCCTGGTGTTGGCAAGCGGGGCGGCCCTGGCGGTTGCCCGCTCCGGCGGCCCAAGCGACGACACCCTCAGGGGCACCGACGGCTCCGACGCCCTCTCCGGCAACGGGGGCAACGACGACCTGTTCGGCTACAAGGGCAGCGACGCCTTGTCCGGTGGGGCGGGCAGGGACCTGCTGTTGGGCGGAAACGAGAGAGGCCCCCGAGCGGGTGATAGGTCCATCTCAGGCGGCCCTGGGGGCGACTTCTCGGGGGCGGCAAGGGCAGCGACGCCCTCTCGGGCGGACCAGGCAAGGACGGCATCTACGCCGGTCCCTCGCACCGCGAAGGGGCCGAAGATGTAGACGCCATCGCCGCCGGGGGCGGCGCCGACGCCGTCGAAGCGAGGAACGTGCCAGCGGCGAGGGACAACATCGATTGCGGAGGCGGCTTCGACCGGGTACTCGTGGACGGCAGGGACCTCACGAGCGACTGCGAGAAGAAGTTCACCAGTCCGCGCAAGTACTACGAATCGATCTTCGGCCCGAACTACGACTACTACGCGCCCTTCTACCTGTAGGACCGACCTCGGTAGAGGCGAGGCTTTAATCGGGGCTCGCCGAAGAGGGCAGAGCCGGGGCGTTCACGAGTCTCCCCGGCTTTGCCCTTACCCGCTAGCAGAGCATAGGCCAAAACCGCACCAGTCAAGGATTTATGGGGCCTAGCAGCTAGCAGCGCAAGGACCGGGGCTGCTAGGCCCCCAGCCCTTGTGCTTACTCTCTATTCGCCCGACTGCCTAGAGAGACTGTCTGATAAATCGAACTGGGCCCCGAAGCGCGACCCAAAAAGCGGCTCAGAGGGGCCGAACACGCACCCGATCGCCATTGCGCGCCACCGAAACGCAGGCCCGGAACGCCCTCCA
>CADCUW010000029.1 GCA_902805985.1 uncultured Rubrobacteraceae bacterium | reverse complement strand
TGAGGACGGGTTACACTAGCGGCGTGACGAGGACCGACAGGGGCGCGAACGTGCGGGCGGTCGCCTACGTGCGCGTCAGCTCGGAGGGGCAGCGCAGGCACGGATACTCCCTCGACGATCAGGAGCGCGAGCTCCGCGTCCAGATAGGGCTCCGAGACTGGGAGCTCGTCGAGGTGGTCCGCGACGAGGGAATCTCGGGCGCGGACCCGAACCGCCCCGGCCTCCGGCGCATCGAGGAGCTCGCCAGGGAGGGACGCTGCGACGTGGCGCTCGCCACCAAGCGCAACCGGTGGTTTAGGGACATCGAGCACCGGCGCCGCTTCGAACGCGGCCTGCGCCGGATGGGCGCCCGCATCGCCGCCCTCAACGACTCCGGGAACGCCATCGCGGACGGCGTGGACGACTTGCTCGGAGAGGAGCAACGCCGGGAGATCGCGCGAGAGACCCACCGGGGCAGGAGGGCGCGGGCCAGGAAGGGCGAGGTCGTGGCGGGCGTGGCGCCGTTCGGGTTTCGCTTCTCGGCCGACCGCAAGACCGTCGAGGTCGAGGAGCCCGAGGCGGCCGTGGTGCGCCGCATCTTCCGCATGGCCGCAGGGGGCAAGAGCCTGAACGGCGTAGCCTCGGCGCTTGGGGCCGACGGCGTACCCACCCCGCGCGGATTTCGGGGCGCGAGGGGCTCCGGAGACGGGAGGACGTGGAGCCGCCTGGTCCTCCGGCAAATCGTCCTGTCGGACTGCTACCTCCCCCACACCGCCGCCGACCTCGCGGCGCTCGTCGGGGCGGGCAACCTCGACGCATCCATCGCCGAACGCGCCACGGACCCGGCGGGGGTCTGGTGGTTCGCCCGGCGAGGCGTCGAGAAGGTCTACGAGGAGGAGGGCGGGCGCCGGGAGTTCTGGGACAACCCCGAGGTCAAGCACATAGCCGTGCCGATACCGGACGCGGGCGTCCCCCGCGAACACGTCGAGGAGGCCAGGCGCCGAGTCCTCTCCAACCGGGCGCCCTCCAGAGCGGGCAGGCGGTTCTGGGTGCTCTCGGGCGGCGTCCTCCACTGCCCGTGCGGCCGGAGGATGGCGATCCACACCGCCAAGCCCAAAGCGGGCCACGAGTTCTACTACGTCTGCGGCCTCCGCCGGTCGAACAAGGGCGACTGTGGCAGCGTACGGTACCACCGCGTCGGCGAGACGGAGGCGAAGGTCCGCTCCCTCGTGCTCGGGCTGCTGGCGAGGCCCGACGAGGTCCGCCGCCGCGCCGAGAAGTACGTGAAGGCCGAGGAGCTGGCGCGGGAGCTGCCCCGCCTCCTGGACGCGCGGCGGGTCGTCCGCGACCACGACACCATACCGAACGAAAGGACGGAGGAGAACCCATTGGGGATGTACCGGCTTACGCCCGACAGAATCCGGCACCTCACCGAAGAGGAGGTGGTACGGCGGGAGCGGGAGGCCGAGGACGAGCGGGCCGCGAGGTACCGGGCCGCGTACGAGGACCTTGGTCTGCGGGTGGTCGCGCACCCGGACGGGGCGTTGGAAGCGAACTGGAGGTTCGGGGAGGCCGTGTTGCGTAACCGTAGTGACGAGTCCAAGAACCGGCACGCCACAAAGCACTTCCGGGCCACGGAGCACCCGATCGTGCAGTCCTTCCAGCCGGGTGAGGCCTAGATCTGGTGCTACGTGGAAGAGGTAGTCATGGAGCCGCGCGGTTAGATCGCCGAAAGAGGAGGCACGAGGTGGTACGCGCCGTGACGCGCGAAGAGTTGAAGACGAAGATGAACCGCGGCGAGGACCTCGTCATCGTTGAGGCCCTTGGCCCCGAGCACTACGAGAGCAGCCACCTGCCGGGGGCGGTCAACCTCCCCTACGAGTTCGTGGACGAGGCGGAGAAGGTGCTCCCGGACAAGGACG
>CADCUW010000028.1 GCA_902805985.1 uncultured Rubrobacteraceae bacterium | reverse complement strand
ACGACGCCCTACGACTGGGGCGCCGAGAACGTCCGGGGGATCGGGTCGCCGACCATGATCGTCGTCGGCGACGCCGACGCCGTCCGCGTCGAGCACGCCGTCGAGATGTTCCGGTTGCTCGGGGGCGGGGCGATGGGGGACCTAGCGGGCCTCTCCCGGCACCGGCTCGCGGTGCTCCCCGGCACCACGCACTTTATGCCGCCTGGCAGCGGGATCCTCGACCGCGCCGACTGGCTGCTGGCGATGGCCCTCCCGTTCCTCGACGCGCCCGAGCCCGAGGCGGCGGAGTAGTCGTTACCGACCAGGGGAGGGTCTCGTGGGCAAAGTGCTACTGGACATGAACGTCTCGCTCGACGGGTTCGTCGCCGGGCCAAACGGCGAAGACGAGGGGCTCCACAACTGGTTCTTCTCGCTCTCGGGCGGCGAGGCCGTCGCCGAGTCCGTGAGGAACACGGGGGCGATCCTGATCGGCCGCCGCACCTACGACCAGGGGGACAGGATGGACGGGTTCGCGCACAGCCCCTACGCGGTCGAACACTTCGTGCTCACCCACGAACCCCCGGAGAAACCGGCCAGGGGCGAGATGACCTTCACCTTCGTCACCGGGGGCGTCGAAGAGGCCATCGAGCGGGCGAAGAGGGCTTCGGGCGACGGGAACGTCGCCGTGGGCGGTGGGGCGAGCGTCGCGCAGCAGTGCCTGGGGGCGGGGCTCGTCGACGAGATACAGGTCCACCTGGTGCCCGTGCTGCTCGGCGGAGGCGTCCGGTTGTTCGAGGGCGTCGGGAGGGTGGAGCTGGAAGGGGTCGGGGTGGTCGACGCCCCCGGCGTCACGCACCTCTTTTACCGCGTCTTGAAGGAGGGTTAGCGTGAGAAAAGTGGTCGTCTCGGAGTTTATGTCGCTCGACGGGGTGATGGAGAACCCGGGCTGGACCCTCCAGTTCGAGAGCGAGGACCGGGACCGGTTCAAGTTCGACGAGCTCGCGACGGCTGGCGCCCTGCTGCTGGGCTGGAAGACGTACGAAGGCTTCGCCGCGGCCTGGCCCGGGATGGAGGAGGAGACGAACGAGTACGGGGCCTGGATGAACGGCTACCCCAAGCACGTCGCCTCGACGACGCTGGAGGAGCCGCTCGGGTGGAACGCGAGCCTGATCGGGCCCGACCTGCCGAAGGAGATCTCGGGGCTGAAGAACCGGTCCGGCAAGGACATCCTGGTCTTCGGCAGCGCCGACCTCGTGAACGCGCTGGCCCAAAACGACCTCATCGACGAGTACCGGCTCGTGGTCTTTCCCGTCTTGGTCGGGAGCGGGAAGCGCCTGTTCAAGGACGGGCTCGACACTAGGGCGCTGGAGCACTCAGGGACGCAGACGCTCACCGCGGGCGCCGTCGTCCTGACCTACCGCCCGACGGGGAGGCAGGGGTGACCCAGCAGCGCCGGAGGGACGGAACCAGCGCGGGGGGAGGCCGGAGATGAGGAAGCTGGTCGCGGTGGAACTCGTCTCGATCGACGGCGTTATGGGTTCGCCGGACGGGTGGGCCTTCTCCTACTCGAACGACGAGATCGAGGCTACGAACGCCTCCGGGATGGCCGCGTCGGACGCGTTGCTGCTGGGCCGGGTGACGTACGAGGAGTTCGCCGCCTTCTGGCCCAACCAGCCGGGCGGCACGCCGATGGTGGACTACATCAACGGCGTGCGCAAGGTGGTCGTCTCGGGGACCCTGCGGGAGCCTTTGGGTTGGAACAACTCGACCCTGATCGGCGAAAACTTCGCCCAGGGCGTCTCCGAGCTGAAGAGGCAGCCGGGCAAGGACATAAGCACCATCGGCAGCGGGGTCCTCGTCCGCTGGTTGTTGCGGGTGGGGCTTCTCGACGAACTGAGGCTCATGGTCCATCCCCTGATCCTGGGCAGCGGGGAACGGCTCTTCGAGGATGGAGGAGAAGGACGGAGATTGGAACTGGTGGATTCGAAGACGTTCGGCACGGGCGTGGTCTCCCTCGCCTACCGGCCGGCGAATGCGTAGGGGTCCGTTCCCGGCAGAGGGACGGCGCGAGCACGGAGGCGCAGGATGAAGGCGAACAGTGGTGGGTACGTGATCGAGGTCGGCCGGCTTCCCGGGGGCGAGAACGCCGTGAGGTTCGACGGCCACGAGCACGGGGCGGGCGTCTCTTTCTTTCTGACGCGCAACGGGCCCGGGACGGGGCCGGACCTGCACCGCCACCCCTACGAGGAGACGTTTATCGTCCAGGATGGCGTGGCGCGCTTCACCGTCGGGGACGAGACCATAGAGGTTGGGGCGGGGCAGATCGTCGTAGCCCCGGCGGGGGTGGCGCACAAGTTCGTCAACATCGGCGGTCGCCCGCTGCGGCAGGTAAACATCCACCCCGTGGCCCGGATGGAGACGGAGTGGCTGGAATGACGGAGGACGCCCGGGCGGACGTCGCCGGGAGGAGGGGTGTCATGGCTGACGGGAGGAAGGCCGCGCCGACGCCCGCACCCGGGAGCCTGGAGAGGCTAGTCGAGCTCGACGGGTTAGGGGGGTCTGGGGTCGGAGGACCGTACGGCGTCGGACCGAAGGCGCTCGGGCAACTGCGACGCGTCCTCGCCTCGCGCGGCCTGTCGTTCGCCCGCGGTGAGGAAGATGAACGTTTATCCGAGGAGGAAGCATGGGACCGATGACGGAGAGGGAGCGCCAGGGGTTTCTCGCCGAACCCCACGTGGCCGTGCTGAGCGTGGCCCGCGACGGCGCCCGGCCGCCGCACGCCACCCCGGTCTGGTACGCCTACGAGCCAGGCGGAAACGTCACCTTCTTCACGGGGACCCAGGGCCGGAAGTCCCGGAAGGCGGACCTCGTCCGCGGGGCCGGCGCGCTAAGCCTGACGGTGCAGCAGGAAGAGTTCCCGTACAGGTACGTCACCGTCGAGGGGACCGTCGTCGGGGAGGACCGTCCGCCGTCGGAGGAGCAGGCGCTCGCCGTCGCCCGCCGGTACCTGCCCAAGGAGCAGGCGCGGGGTTTCGTCGAGGCGGAGCTCGGCAACCCCACGCCCGAGTTCGTTCTGTTCACCGTAAGGCCCGACCGCTGGCTCACATTCGACTTCGCCGGCGGGGCGGGGTAGCCGTGCCCGAAGGTTCCGGCTCTCCACCCAAATATCCGCCGAAAGGGTGAGGGGAGCGCCACGACTATGGCCTATATAACTACACGGACGCCCAGGAGACGGCTCTAAGAGAGGCTGGACATATTATGACCGAGGGAAACGTGATCGAACCCGAACCGAGAGCCAACCGGAAGCGGCGTCCTATGGACCGGAGGTGGCTCGCGCTGCTCCTGGTGTGCGCGGCGCAGCTCATGATCGTGCTGGACGGGACCATCGTCAACGTGGCGCTGCCGGCGATACAGGGCTCGCTGGCCTTCTCGGAGACGGCGCTCTCGTGGGTGGTCAACGCGTACCTGCTGACCTTCGGCGGCTTTTTGCTACTCGGCGGCAGGGCCGGCGACCTCTTCGGCAGGCGTCGGGTGTTCGCCGCGGGCCTCGCCCTCTTCACCCTCGCCTCGCTGCTGTGCGGGCTCGCGGGGAGCCAGGCGGTGCTCGTGGCGGCGAGGGCGCTTCAGGGGGTGGGGGGTGCGATCATCGCCCCCGCGGCCCTCTCCATCATCATCACTACCTTCAAGGATCCCAAAGAGAGGGCGCGGGCTATGGGCATCTGGGGCTTCGTAGTCTCCGGAGGGGCCTCCATAGGCGTCCTCCTGGGCGGCGTGCTCACGCAGACGATGGGGTGGCCCTGGATCTTCTTCGTAAACATCCCCGTCGGCCTAGTGGCCTTCGCCCTGTGCCGGCCGCTCCTGGACCCCGACCCCAAGCCGGACCTCTCCGGCGGCTTCGACCTGCCCGGCGCTTTCCTCGTCACGGCCTCCATCGTGGCGGCCGTCTACGCCATCGTCGGCGCCGGCACCAACCCGCCCGCCGTGACGGTCCTGCTCCTCTTCGGGTCCGCGGCGCTAATGGTCGGCTTTCTGACCGTCGAGCGGCGCGCCAAGGCGCCGCTCGTGCCCCCCGGCGTCTTCGCCCGCTCGCCCAACCTCGCCGCGAGCAACGTGATCATGGCGCTCGCCGTCGTCGGGATGGTCGGATGGTTCTTCTTCAGCGCCCTCTACCTCCAGAGGGTGCTCGGCTACGACTCCCTCGCCACCGGCCTGGCATACCTGCCGGCGACCATCGCGCTTGGGGCGATCTCCCAGGGTCCCTCCGCTTGGGCCGTCAACCGCTTCGGCATGAAGCCGACGATACTGGGTGGGCTGAGCATGATGGCCTTCGGCCTCCTGCTCTTTGCGCGGGCGCCGGTCGGGGGAAGTTTCCTCTTGGACGTCTTGCCTGGGATGCTGATCTTGGGCGTCGGGGCGGCGTTCGCGTTCATGGCCGTGATCCTGGCCTCCACCACCGGCGTCCCCGAGAACGAGGCGGGCCTCGCCTCTGGCCTGGTCAACACCTCCCAGCAGATGGGCGGCGCATTGGGCCTCGCGGCGCTCGCCGCCGTGGCCGCCTACACCGCGGTCCTCGCCGGGCCCAACCCCGACGCCGTCGCCGCCCTCAACTCCGGGTACCATGCCGCCTTCCTCGCGGGCGCCGTGTGCGTCCTCGTGGGCGTCCTGATCGCGGCCACCCTTCTCAAGTTCGCACCGCCAGGCGACAGGGCCGCGCAACCCAAGGACCCCGCCGCCCACTGACACGACCGCCATCGATCCCGATCCGTGCCGGCAGCCCGTGCCGGCAGCCCGTGCCGGCAGCCCGTGCCGGCGCGGACACGCAAAGGCTCGCCCCGACCATCCCGGCCCCCCCCCGCCTGCTATATTGCCCCGACGCCCAGCGTTCGCTTCGTGGAAGGGGAGAGCATCCGTGAGCACCGTACCGCGTCCCGAGTACCCGCGCCCGCAGTTCCGCCGGGAGGCCTGGACGAACCTCAACGGCGAGTGGCGCTTCGCCTTCGACGACGGTGACGCCGGACGCGCGGAGGGCTGGCAGAACGTCGCCGCCGACGGCCTGGCGGGCTCCCCTTTCGACCTAACCATAACCGTCCCCTTCTCCTACCAGGCCAAGCTCTCCGGGATAGGCGAGACGGACTTCCACGACGTCGTCTGGTACGCCAGGACGTTCGAGTATTCGCCCGGAGACGACGGGCGCCTGCTCCTCCACTTCGGGGCGGTGGACTACCGGGCGACGGTGTGGGTCAACGGGGCGCACGCCGTCTCGCACGAGGGCGGGCACACGCCGTTCTCCGCGGACGTCACTTTCGCCCTGCGGGAGGGGGAGAACGCGCTGGTCGTCAGGGCCGAGGACCCGTCCACGGACGCCACGATCCCGCGCGGCAAACAGTACTGGAAGGAGAGGTCGGAGGGGATCTTCTACACCCGCACGACCGGCATCTGGCAGACGGTCTGGCTCGAGCCGGTCAACCGCCGCCGCGTCGGCTCCCTCCGCCTGACCCCCGATGTCGATGAGGCGAGCCTCGACGTCGAGACGGACATCGAGGCCTTCGAGCCGGGCATGACCCTGCGGCTGGTCGTTTCTTTCGATGGGGACGAGGTGCTCGACGACCGGGTGACGGTTACGGGCCCCGTGGTGCGGCGGCGCCTGCCCCTGGTCCGGGCCGGCGAGGCCCCCGACACCCCGCACCTCTCCCGCTGGCCCTCCGCGAAGCTCTGGTTCCCCGAGGAACCGAACCTCTACGACCTCCGCCTGGAGCTGCTGGACGCCGGCGGCAGGACGCTCGACGCCGTAGAGAGCTACTTCGGCGTGCGCAAGGTGGAGGCCAGGGGCGGCGGGGTCTACCTCAACAACCGCCCCTTGTACCAGCGCCTCGTCCTCGACCAGGGCTACTTCCCGGACGGCATCCTCACCGCCCCCACGGACGACGACCTCCGCCGGGACGTAGAGCTCGCGAAGGAGATGGGCTTCAACGGCGCGCGCAAGCACCAGAAGGTCGAGGACCCGCGCTGGCTGTACTGGGCCGACACTTTAGGCTTTCTCGTCTGGGGCGAGATGGCGAACTCCTACCGGTACTCCGACGACTCCGTCCGGCGCATCACCGCAGAGTGGCAGGAGGCCGTCAGGCGCGACTTTAACCACCCGTCGATCGTCGCGTGGGTACCTATGAACGAGAGCTGGGGGGTGCCTAACCTTGGCACGGACCCGGCCCAGAGGGAGCACCTGCTCGCCCTCTACCACCTCACCCGCTCGCTGGACGGGACCCGCCCGGTCGTCTCCAACGACGGCTGGGAGCACGCCCTGACCGACCTCTGCAACATCCATGACTACCGTGATGCTGCGGCCCTGGCGCGGACCTACGCGACGTCCGAATCCTCAGTCTCCGCCGCGCCTGCTGGGCGCCGGATCTACGCCCCCGGCTATGGCTACCGCGGGGAGCCCATCCTCCTCACGGAGTTCGGCGGCATCGCCTTCGCCGGGGAGGAGGGGGGCTGGGGATACAGCACCGTCACCGACGCCGGGGCGTTTCTGGAGCGCTACGAGGCCATGATCGACGCCCTACTCGCGTGCGACCCCGTGCGGGGCTTCTGCTACACGCAGCTTACGGACATCGAGCAGGAGGTCAACGGCCTCCTCACCTACGACCGCAAGCCCAAGGCAGACCTCGAAAAGATCCGCGCCATTACCGCGAAGGATAGACCCTAGTGCCGGAAGTCCGAACACCGGAACACGCCGCCCGTGGCCTCGTCATCCCTCACAATTGAACCCGTCCCACCCACCATCCCTCGTAGAGGCGGGATTGAAACCCTCCGCGCCCGAGAAAGGACGAAACCAGAGGACCACGCCCGCTGGGCCTAGTCGGCGACGACCACGCGGACGCCGGCAAGCTCCATCTCGCGCAGCACCGCCGGCTGCGCCCCCCCGTCGGTGACGAGGACGTCCACCCTGTCGAGAGGGACGATCTTGGCGAGCGCCACCACGCCGAGCTTGCTGTGGTCGGCGACGACCACGACCCTCTGGGCCGCCTCGACGAGGCAACGGTCCGTCTCGGCCTCGGCGGTGTTCGGGGTGGTTAGCCCCGCGTCCGGGTGGACCCCGTGAACCCCCAGGAAGAGCACGTCCGCGTTGAGCGTCCTTAGCGTCCGGTCGGCGAAGGGACCCACGAGGGCATCTGAGGGTGTGCGAAAGGAGCCGCCGGAGAGCAGGATCCTCTCCCACCCCGCCTCCTGAAGCGTGAGCGCGATGTTGGTCGAGTTGGTGACGAACGTCAGGTCCTTGTGCCCCCGGCCCAGCGCCTCGGCCACGTGCCAGGTCGTCGTGCCCGCGCTGAAGGCCACGGTGTCGCCGTCCCCGGCCAGCCCCGCCGCCGCCCGTGCTATGGCCTCCTTCTCCGGGCGGTTGAGCGCCCGCTTCTGGACGAAGTGCGGCTCCGAGGCGGTCTTCGGGATGGGCACCGCGCCCCCGTGGACCTTCCGAAGCAGGTTGCGCGCGGACAGCTCCTCGAGGTCCCGCCTGACCGTCATGTCCGAGACCCGTAGCCGCTCGGAGAGCGCAGAGACGGAGACGCCGCCTGCCGTCTCGAGTTCGTCCAATATTGCCCGTCGCCTCTGCTCCGCCAGCACCAGGGACCTCCCTCAGCGTGTCAGGCCTCACTATAACGTAGAAAAGATACGAACAGAATACCTGTTGGTGAACGTTGATCTTTGTTCAAGGCGTTGTTAGGCTGCCCGAAAAGCCTCTTGGGGAAGGGGCCTCGGAACAGAAGGAGCGTGCGGCATGGGCGAGGGGCGAACGGGTCTTCGCAGGTTGACGAGGCAACAGTTCCTGGCATTGGGCGCCGGGGCGGGTCTGTTCGTGGCCGGGTGCGGCGGGGGGCCGCAGAACAACCCGGCCGTGCAGGGGGGCGGCGGTGGTGGTGGCGGGAAGACGTACGACGGCCCGAACGTCGAGCTCGCGTTCTGGAACGGGTTCACCGGTGGCGACGGGCCGTTCATGAGCCAGCTCGTCGAGGACTTTATGGCCGAGCACGACAATATCTCGGTCAAGATGAACACCATCGAGTGGGCGGACTTCTACGCGAGGACCCCGTCCGCGGTGCAGAGCGGCGAGGGGCCGGACCTGGCGATCATGCACAGCGACCAGCTCGGCACGAACGCGGCGCGCAACGTGATCCTCCCGCTCGACGACGTCGCGAGCGCCTTGGGGCTCCGCGAGAGCGACTTCGCCCCCGTGGTGTGGAACGCCGGCATCTACAACAACCAGCGTTTCGGCATCCCGCTGGACATGCACCCCATGATCTTCTACTACAACAAGGGCCTCATGGAAGAGGCCGGTCTCGACCCCAACCAGCCGCCCGCGACCAGGGAAGACTTCACGGCGGC
>CADCUW010000027.1 GCA_902805985.1 uncultured Rubrobacteraceae bacterium | reverse complement strand
TTGGCTCACTATCGCTTCGGTTGATGCTCCCCGAGCGACCGTTTCGCCCGCTCCACCGCGGGCGGTATCACCTCGCCGATGCCCGCCCGCACCCGCAGCGTCGCCGCCCCGTCGTAGGGCGTCTCGCCCCGGTTGACCAGCACAACCCGGGCCCCGGACCCGAGAGCCAGCCCGACCAGCGCGGCCGCGGGCGTCACCAGGAGCGAGGAGCCCAGCACGAGCATCAGGTTGCAGCGGCGGGCGTGCTGCTCGGCCAGCATCATCTCTCTCTGCGGCATCGGATCGCCGAAGTTCACCACGTTCGATACGAGCCGCCCGCCGCAGTCGGGGCAGGCCGGCTGACCGGGCATGGGCTTCTGGGTGCGGTAGCCTGGCCCCCACTTGAAAGTGTTCCACCCCACCTCTTGCCGCTCGTGCATCAAGTCGCAGCCCAGGCAGCGCATCAGCCGACCGTTGCCGTGCAGCTCGGCCAGGATCTCCGGGCGGATGCCCGAGCGGCGGTGGAGGCCGTCGGTGTTCTGCGTTATGAGGAACCTCAGCTTGCCGATCCGCTGGAGCTCTGCAAGGGCGAGGTGGGACGCGTTGGGCCCGACCCGGTCCGGGGGGACCCGCCACCGTGGCGGCGGCAGGCCGGCGTCGCGCCGCGTCCACACGCCGTCGGGGCCGCGGAAGTCGGGTATGCCGGAGTCGGTACTGATGCCCGCGCCCGTGAACGCGACGATGTGATCGCACCCGACGATCCACCGGGCGATCGTCTCTGTTTGCTCGTCGAGGTGATTCACGATTGTTTTCCTCTTGGGTGCTCCCGAGCCTTCATGCCCTCGTCCAGAACAGTCTACGGCGCATCGCAAACTTCGGAGAGTTGACCTTCCACGCTGGTCGGTAACTGCTGCTTCGGGTCCGTCCTTTAGCGAGATTCGAGGTCCTCGGTCCGCTGCGAGCAGAGCTTGAACGCGAGGCGGGCGAAGGCCTCTTCGGTGGGGTCGCCGCGGAGCCTCGCCCTTCTTTCTTCGGCGATCCAGGAAGCGGCTTCTATCCACGCCTCCCCTTGCGGCGCCCACAAGGAGAGGTCTTGGGATTCATCGTAGAAGCCTCGAGGTTCCATCACCCCATCTTAGCGCAAGACGCAACGGCCACGCCCCGATGGGCTTGGCCGCAAGGGTGCATAGAACACGCGTGGGGTATCGGCGGAAAGGGGCCCGGCACGGCCGAGAACGAAAGGGCGGCAGGACCGGGCGGGAGCACGAAACGGGCCAGCGCCCCCTCCTACGTCCGCCGGCCAGCATCGCCCGCACGCCGTCCCAGAGGGTCGGGGCCGTCCAGACGCGCCGCGGGCCGTCCTCGCGGCGGGCGGTGGTTGGGCACGGAACAGGCCGGCGGCCTTAGATGCGTGTTGCGTGGTTGGTGGGATAGAAGGAGGCGACCAGAGCTTTTTGCGCTTTGGTGGCGCGATTTAGACGTCGTCCACGGCGCCGAGCAGCCCCCTCATTCTGCCCCTAAGAACGTTCCACTGGTAGCTTGCTTCGGCGATCCTCAGATCGGCCGCGGCGACGGCCGCCCGTCCCAGGGGCCCGACGAGCGACCGGGCCCTGGCTTGTAGCGGGTACCCGTGCTTTCTGAGCACATGCCCCCTTCCGCAACCGTACTCGTACGCTCGCCGCATGGCCTTGGCGTCATAGGGCGGCACGGGCGAGGGGTGGAACACGCTCAGCCGAGGATCGTAGTACACCGATGCCCCCTTGCCCAGGAGCTGCAGAAGATAGTCGGTGCCTTCGCCAGATCCCCAGGTTGTACCGGAGCCCCTACCGAGGTTCTCGTCGAACCGCAACCCTCGCGCGCTGTCTCGGCGCAGGAACATGGTAGCCTCGATGCTGCGGGTCCAGACATTTGTGGTGTCCAGGAGACC
>CADCUW010000026.1 GCA_902805985.1 uncultured Rubrobacteraceae bacterium | reverse complement strand
TGCCGAGCACTACCGTGACGGCGTAGCTCTCCGTGAGCAGCGAGCCGAAGAACCAGAGCGGCGTCGCTACCGCGCAGCCTATGCAGCCGAAGAAGGTCACCGTCCGACGCCAGCCGAAGTAGTCGCCGACTATCCCGAAGAACAGGTTGGCGCCGATGTTGGCGCCGTAGACTAGGGAGACGAGCACCGAGTACTGCCCCGCGCTCATGAAGCCGTCGTAGGGAGCCTCCGCGGTGGCCGCCACGAAGACGAACGGCATAAAGAAGAAGAACCCGTACTGCGGCGAGGTGTTCACGATGCGGACCACAAGGCCCAGGACGGTCCTCGAATCCCGCCAGAGGATGTCGATGCCCTCGAGAAGCCGCTTGTAGCTCCTCGGGTTCTCCACGTGCTCGTCGGCGATCGGCTGCAGACCCTGCGCCTCGCGCACGAAGAAGGAGCCTATGATGCCGCCGATGGCTACGATCACGAGCGAGAGCCAGAAGGTGCCGTACACGCCTATGAGGGGCACCGAGGCCGCGGCCACGACGGCGCCTAAGGTCGGCAGCCCTCTGGCAGAGGCGAACCAGAACCATCCGGCGGCGGAGCCCCTCATCGAGACAGGAGTGACCGTCTGGGCCCAGACCAGGAACCCGAAGGCGAAGAGCGGTAGGCGAGGCCACGTATGCCGTAGACCAGGCCGACGAAAAAGAGGTTGCCGGAGTTGATGGCGAAGAGGAGGAATAGGGCTTCGAAGACCACCCAGATCGCCGCGCCAAGCTGCATGACCCGTAGGGACCCCAGATCGCCGAGAGCGTGCCGGAGAACCACGAGGCTATTATGACCCCGAGGCCGTAGACGGTGCCGGTGATCAAGGTGGCCTGACCGCCGTTGAGCCCACCCTCGGTGGTAAGGTAACCTGGCAGGCGGCTTATCTCCACGCCGTCGCCGATCATGAAGATGAAGACCGCGACAAAGCCCCAGAATATCGGCCTCGGCATGCCCAGCTTCTCGACTCTACGCCCGAAGGCCCCGTACTCGGGTTGCGCTTGTAGGCTGCTCACGTCCTCATCTCCATCTGGCCAGGTTCTCGCCCGGCCTCTGCTTTGCGTGGCCCCGAGCCTGCCGGGCCTATTCATCCCTGCGCGTGCAGGTCAGACGGCCTTCTCCACTAGTCGAGGGCGGCCTTGCGGCTCTGCCCAGTGCGTCGCGCCTGCACCGTGTGGGGTTTCTCCCGCCGTGCCGGTGAGCCGTGCCGGACCGAGGGTAAGGGCCGTTCAGCCATGGTTCGCTGGTGGTTCTCTGTTTAGATCCGCCACGTGGTGGGCGACATCGTGCATGAGCCCTTTCATCCGGGGATAGGTCTCGATGTACTTGTCGACGTAGAACTTGTACGCCTCGTGTTTGTCCGGGTCAGGTTGGATTTGGCTCTCGACGTGGACCATGTTCTCAGCGGCCGTCTGGATGTCCGGGTAGAGCCCGGCTCCCACGGCCCCGAGAATCGCCGAGCCCAGTGTTGGCGCCTCGGGCACCCGGGTGAACGAGACCGGCAGGTTCGAGACGTCGGCGTGCATCTGCATCCAGAGGGCGCTCTTGGTCGGACCGCCGCACACCACCCCCTCCTTTGGCTCGAAGCCGTTCTCGCGCATGGTCCGCAGGATATGCTCGGTGCCGTAGCAGATGCCCTCGAGGATCGCCCGGAAGACGTGCCCCTCTTCGTGCTTGAGGGAGAGGCCCCACATCATCCCGCGCGCCTCGGGGTCGGTGTAAGGCGTCCGGTTGCCCTGCCAGTAATCCAGCACCATCAGACCCTCGGAGCCCGGCGGCACCTCCGCCGCCATCTCGTCTAGCACCTCGTAAGCGTCCACCCCGCGACGCTCGGCCTCCCTGCCGGCCCTCTTGGCAAAGTTGTCCTTGAACCACTTGACCACCGAACCCGTAGAGGCTTGGCCGCCCTCGACGGAGTACTGGCCGGGCACGACCCCATCGGTGTAGGCGCCGAAGAGCCCCGCACCGTACTTGGGTTCCGCAGCCTGGCCGACCACGACGTGCGAGGAGCCCGTGATAAGCGCCATCTTGCGCGGTTCCAGCACGTTGAGGCCCACGAGCGCTACGAACGCGTCCCCCCCTCCCTCCGCCACTGGGATGCCGGCTGACAGACCGAGCTCTTCGGCCGCTTCCTTTCGCAACTCGCCGGCGACTTCTCCCATGTCGAGGACCCGTTGGGGGAACTTTCCGAGCAGGTCGTCCAGCCCGAGCGCGCCGTACAGACTCTCGGGGAAGCCGCCCTCGTTCCGGTCGTAGTACCAGCGGAAGCTGGCGGTGTTTATGCTCGCGGTCCACTCTCCGGTGAGACGGTGCGTTATCCAGTCCAGGCACTCGCAGATGCAATCCGCGTTCTCGTAGGTATTCGGTTCCTGCGTCTTGAGCCAGAGCGCTTTGCTGGGCATCCATTCCGCGGAGACCGCGGCGAAGCCGTTGTACTTGAGCGCGGGGTCTTCGGTCTCCTGAACCCGAACCGCCTGCTCCACCGCCCTGACGTCCATCCACATGATCGCCGGTCTCAAGATCCTCTCCTGCCGGTCGAGGGCCACGACGGTACAGGTCGTGGCGTCTACGGAGAGACCAGCGATTTCCTCCGAGGAGATCTTTCCCTCGTCGAGCGCCCGACGAGTCGCCTGGACGAGGGAACTCCACCACTCGTCGGGGTCCTGCTCGGCCCACCCGGAGTGCGGGTGCTTGAGCGAATAGGCCTCGGCGGCAAAGACCGCAGGCGTGCCCTCCAGGTCGAAGATCCCGACCCTGACGCTCTCCGTTCCGAAGTCTATGCCCAGGACGTACGGTCCTTCACTCATAAGGTTCCTCCTCTGCGCGCGTGCACATTCCGCGGACCTCGGGCGACGGATAGACCATGGAATAGATACATCTGCCGCCCGTCTGGCCCGCTGCCTGGTCTGCGCGCAAGCACATCGGGGGGCAAGTCGATCGTAGGTTTCAGAGGACAACCCCTACCAAGAGGCACGAAACGTGGCGCAACGGCCCGCTGCCTCCGGGGTCCCCGTCTCCACCACAAATACCTCGTCATGTCCGTTCCGACTGGGGCCCCGGGTCCACGGGCGCTCGCGCCGTTATCAACCGGACCCACCTCCCCGCGCCTGCGGGGCCGCTTCGCGGCCCCAGAACCCATCGGCCGAGAACAGCTCCTCCACGCACTCCTCGAAGACACCGGCTTCGGCGGCGAGGTCGAGGACGGTGTAGCGTTTGCGGATCGTGCGCGCCCTCGCGTACGTCGCCTTGAATTCCTCCCAGCCCAGCCCGATCTCGGTAGGCTTCGTGGGGCATCCGGCCGCCCGCAGCTTCTCCTTTATCTGCCCGGCCGTCATCAACTGGTCGGCCAGGCGCGCCCGCAGATCCGGCCATACATCCCGGAGCAACCGCAGCCGTTCCGCGAGTTCTTCGGCTTCGACGTATTTGGCGAGGCTCTGTTCGACGGCGCCCTCCTTCAATTCCGGGCTCGTATGCGCCGCCCGGACGGAATGCTCCACCTCGTCCCGGCTGGGCCAGGCGTCCCTGACCTCGTCTATATCCAGGCTGCCGAAGTCGCGCTCCAGTATCCGTTCGTAGAGGGCGGCGATGGCGACCGAGCCTACCCCAACCTTGAAGCCGTGCGAGAGGGGGGCCCCTCCGTGGCCTTCGCCGTGTCCCAGGCCCTCCATCTCCCAGAGGTGGCTGAACTGATGCTCGGCGCCCGAGGCCGTCCGGGAAGACTGGTAGGACTGTATCCCCAGGCCGGACATAACCAGCCCCTCGATGAGGTGTTCCATCTCCCGCCGATCCCCGTCGCGCAACTTCCCTGGTTGCCCGGTCCACTCCCGGAGGTAGCTCTGCACCAGAGACCACCCGCTCGGATCGATGGGCTCGACTCCTAGCGCGTCGGCGACCAGCCAGTCGGCCCCTGAGGTCACCTTGCCCAGAAGGTCCGCGTAACCGGAAGCCGTCATGTCCGGCGGGGCGTTAACCAGGACGTCGAGGTCGGCAAGTACCGCCTTAGGCGCAGAGCAGGCCAGCGTCTGCTTCAGCCCGTCCTTCTCGATCGACGCGCCGAAAGCCGTGTAGCCGTCCATGGAAGCTGCGGTCCCGACGCACATGTAAGGCCTCTCGCACTCGTGGGAGGCGCGCTTGACGATGTCGTTGAGCGTCCCGGAGCCGACGGCCACCGGGACGGCTTCGTGCCTCCCGAGCGCTTCGACGAGCTTCTCGATGTTCCCGTACTCGGCGTACAGGGTCGGATCTCCGGGAAATACGTACGGCTCCTCAAGCTCGCGACCGGCCCTCTCCAGGTACCGCTGCACCTGCTCGCCGGCGACCGCGAACGTGATCTCGTCCGCCACGACGACCGCCGGGCGGTCGCCGAAGCTCTCTTTGAACAGGTCGCCCACGGAGGCGAGTACTCCAGACCCGATCGTAACGTTCTCGGTATCGGTCGCCTCTCGCAGCGCCGCATCGATTCGCTCGTCGTTCATGCGCCACCTCTCGCTGGGCAACTCCAAAAGAGGATCGGTACTCTCACGCGCACACCGGCCGGGGTTTGGGAAACAGGGCAACCCACCGTCTACGCGTCCTCGTTCCCGCCGCGCGCCACGTGCCGCTCCGTCTTGTGCATGATCTCCTTCATCTGCGGGTAGGCCTCCAGGTAGCGTTCGACGAAGAACTTGTACTCCTCGTGGCGCTCTGGGTCAGGCTCGATGGTGCCGGCGGTGTGGACCATCTTTTCGGCGGCGGTCTGGATGTCAGGGTAGATACCGGCGCCTACGGCCGCGAGCATCGCCGAGCCAAGGACGGGTCCCTCGCTCACTTTCGTAAACGCTATCGGCACGCTGGAGACGTCCGCGTGCATCTGCATCCAGAGGTCGCTCTTGGCAGGACCACCGGACACTACGTTGAGCCTGGGCTCGAAGTCCTGACCGCGCATGGTGCGCAGGATGTTCTCGGTGCCAAAGCAGATGCCCTCGATGATCGCCCGGAAGACGTGAGCTGGGGTGTGGCTCAGGGTCAGGCCCCACATCATGCCGCGCGCCAGCGGGTCGGTGTGGGGAGAGCGGTTGCCCTGGAAGTAGTCGAGCACGATCAGGCCGTCGGAGCCTATGGGGATGTCTCGGGCCAGCTCGGTCAGGACGTCGTAGGTGTCCACGCCTCGTCTCTTGGCCTCCGCCGCCGCCTCCCCCGCGAACTGGTTCTTGAACCAGGCGACGATCGAGCCCGTGGAGGCCTGGCCCGCCTCGACGGTGTACTGGCCGGGGATCAGGGCGTCCGTGTAGGCCCCCCAGAAGCCGGGGTGGTGGATGGGCTCTGAGGTCTGCCCGATCATGACGTGCGAGGAGCCGGTGATGATAGCCATCTTCCCCGGCTCGACCACCCCGAGCCCTAAAGCGCCGGCGTAGGCGTCAACACCCCCCTCGGCCACGGGCGTGCCGGCCTTCAGGCCCATCTCCTCGGCAACTTCTCTGCGCAGCCCCCCGACAACCGCGCCGAGGTCGAGCACGTCCTGCGGGAACTTCTCAAGCACGTCGCCGGCGCCCACCGCGTCGTAGAGGCTCTCCGGGTATCCGCCCGTGTCGCGGTCGTAGTAGTACTTGGAGGAGGCGAAGTTGATCGAGGCGGCCCACTCGCCGGTGAGGCGGTGTATGAGCCAGTCGCCGCAGTCGCAGATGTGGCGGGCCTTCCTGAAGATGTCCGGCTCGTTCTCCTTGATCCAGAGCGCTTTCGGAAGGCCCCACTCGGCGGAGACGGCGCCGTGACCGCTGTACTTGAGGGCATCGTTGTGGGTGGCGGCTATTCTGTCGGCCTCGTCTGAAGCGCGCACGTCCATCCACATGATGGCCGGGCGCAGGTGCCGGTCCTTCTCGTCCATCGCGAGCACGGTGCTGCTCGTGGCGTCTACCGAGATGCCCGCGATGTCTTCGGCCGCGACGCCGCTCTCTTTCATCGCGCTCCCCACCGCCCCCACCAGGCACGTCCACCACTGGTCGGGGTCCTGCTCGGCCCAGCCCGGGCGCGGGTGCTTGAGCGAGAACTCCCGCTCGCCGAATGCGATGGGCGTCCCCTCGGTGTCGAAGATGCCGACCCTTGCCCCCCCGGTCCCGTAATCTATGCCTAGGAGGTACGGTCCCTCGGCCATTGGCTTCCTCCTTCCTCACGCCCGCCCGACCCGACAGCCGGGATCAGATCCTCACGCATCCTCCCAGCCGAACTCTCTTCGCAGGTCGGCCGGTACCAGGTGGTCGATCCTGTCCAGGACGTAGTCCGGAAGGTTCTCTTCGGATTCCTCGTCCAGGTCCTCCGCCTTCGTCTCGCCGGTCAGGACGACAGCCGAGGGCATCCCGGCGTCCAGCGCCATCCGGATCTCGGTGTAGAGCCGGTCGCCCGTAATGATGCAATCCTTCTCGTCGAGGCCCACGACCCCCATGATGGTCCGGAGCATTATCGGGTCCGGCTTGCCGACGTTTACCTCGCACTTGGCCCCTGTGCATCCCTCTATCGCCCCGACCACCGCCGCCGCGTCCGGCTCCCCCCTACCTCCGGGAAACGGGCAGTAGCGGTCGGGGTTGGTCGTAACGAGCCGCGCCCGCTTGTGGAACCAGATGGCGTCGAAGGCTATCTGGAGCTTGCGGTAATCGAAGCCGCGGTCGTAGGAGGCGATAACTATGTCTATCTCCTCAGGCTCCTCGGAGATCCTGATCCCGGTTTCCCGCAGCGAGTTCTTGAGCGGCTCCTCGCTTATCGGGAACACGGTGGCTTCCGGGTGGTTCTGCAGGAGCCACTGCGTCATGGTGACGACGGTGTTCACTATCTCCTCGGGCGGCGTCTCGAGGCCCAGGTCGGTCAGCTTCCGGGCGTACATATGCGGGTTTTTGGTGGGGTTGTTGGTGAGGAAGATGACCCGTTTTTCTAGCTCGCGCAGCTTGAGGATGAGCCTCTTGGCCCCGGGCAGTAACTCGTCGCCGAGATAGATTGTTCCATCCAGGTCGAACAGGTAGCCTTCGTAGAGTTGCTCGGGCGCCTTCAAGTCTTCCTGGAGTCGGTGGCGATCTCGTTCATCTTCCTGCCTCCCCTGACCGCTTTTCGGCGGATCCAACGGCCACTCCTGCGGGTGCTCTTCTCGCGAAACGCGTTGTCACCGCGGGCTCATCTTGAGGACAACGGCGCCGAACCGATTCCTTGACCCTACAACCACATCACCTGCCCGATCCCGCCTGGCTTCTCGTGGCCGACGACAGCCGCCGGTAGAGAAGTAACGTTGCCCTCCCGGCCCGGGCTCGTGTTGGACGCGCTACGCAAGGCAACGGGGCCGCCTGGCTCGATGGGCGCCCACGAAGCGCGCCTGCCCTTCTTAGGCGCAAGGTCCCACGCGCCCGCTCATCGGCGGCACGACTGAGAGGCCCGGTCCGAATTGTCACAGAGGCCGCTTCGTCGTCGTATCGTGTGCCAAAAGTCGTCGGGTAAGGACAGACGCCCGGGGCGCACCGCAGGCAAGCTGATTTCTCCAACGAAACGGTGCGTGCTCAGATATATCGTCACCCAACACTCCCCCTCACCTTGATCGCAGCGTAGCCTCTTGCAGCATCCCTGTCAAATGAGTGGGCTTTTGCTTTCCAAGGGGCCGCAGCGTGCCACAGCGCGCTCGGTTCTGCCAGGCGTCCCGATCACGGACGAAAACGCGGTCACAAAGTGCGCAGTATGTCGGACAACCTGCCGACCCCTGGCGTAGAGCGCAACGCGGTCTGCCGGGAATCGCTAGTTGGAACGCCATAAAGGGCCCTGTGCCTGGTGCCGATCGGGTGTAGGACCTTACCGCCAACCGTTACGGTCAGTAATGCCCGCGCGGGCATCCTCGAGACCACGCACGCAAGCACGGCCGAAGCGAGCCTACGAACGTTCTCCAGTAGGCTCCTACAGGTGGCCGTTCTCTTCGTAAGCGGTTATGAGGCTCACCTTCTGGGCAGACGGAGAGGACGGGTCGAACTCGTACCCGAGCCACTGCCGCACGATGCGATCCGCGAGCTCGGGGGCTATGACGCGTTCGCCCAGGCACAGCACCTGGCAATTGTTGGAGAGAATGGACCTCTCGATGGAATAGGGGTCGTGGGCGACGACCGCGCGGATACCACGGACTTTGTTGGCGGAGATGGCCTCGCCCAGGCCCGTGCCGCCGAATAGAACCGCACGGTCAGCGTCGCCTCGGGCGACCGCCTCGGCGGCCTTTATGCAGATGATCGGGTACTCGGTCTTGTCACCAGCGTCGGCTACGCCGAAGTCGAGGACCTCCCCGACACGCGGGTCGTCCTGCAGTTGGTCCCTTATAAAGTCCTTGAGGTTCACCC